>CAMCBE010000030.1 GCA_945872805.1 Chitinophaga pinensis
AAAACATCAATACTTTTGGTGCATATTCTTTTGCACCAAACAGCACCACCTCTGCTGATTTTGACACAATGGCAAAAGAAATAAGCAATAGATTATTTTTTGCTGGGGAACATACCATAAGAGACTATAGAGGTACTGTACACGGAGCATACCTCAGTGGAATTAGAGAAGCAGAGAAAATAATAGCATTATAGTTGCCGCTTTCGAGGAAAAGGAGAGCAAAAAAAAGCAGTTACAAAAATGTACGTACTTTTTTTCGCATGATTAGGATCCTACACAAAAGGTTAGGCCTCATTTTGATCACTCTACAATTTCAAAAGAAAATTCTATCTTTACACCTACGCAATAAGATTATGTTAAAACAAGTAAAAGTATCGGTGTTAATTACGGTTTTTAATACCAATTTTTCGTACACGAAAAGAGCGATTGATTCAGTCTTAAACCAAGATTTTAAAGATTTTCAGCTAATTATTATTGACGATGGAAGCAAGGAAAATAATCGGGAATCGTTGATGGATTATGTAGAAAAAAACGAGGATAAAATTAGTTATATCCGACACAGCAATCGCGGTCAATCTGAATCAATCAATCGTGGCGTTTTATATAGTTTGGGCGAATACATAACAATTCTTGATAGCGACGACGAATACAAACCGAATCATTTGAGTACTTGCCTACGGGAAATAAAGGAGTTGGACTTAATTTGTTCTACCGCAGAAACAATAGTTGATAACGACGAAGATTATTATGTGCCCGATAAAAACGACCAGACTAAACTCATTCACTTAGATGAAGTTATTTTGTTTGGAACTTTATTCGGACGAAAAAAAGTATTTACTAGCATTGATTTTAAAACGGGTTTCTCAGCTGATTCCGATTTTTACGAAAAAGCCTCCAAACTGTTTACTGCAAAAAAATTAGACTTGCGCACCTATGTTTATCACCGAAATATTCCAAATAGTATTTGTGCAACAATCAAAAAAGCTAATTTAATCAGCGCTTAAACATGGCTGTTGAATCGCCTCACTTTCCTCCAAATACAAATTTGGTAATGGCCTGTCACATTACTGGCGTGCACGATGTGAACCGCAACACTACACTTGCAGAAGACTCGTACGAATTGATCAAGGATTGGGAGCAATCCATTACAGCAGCCAATTTACAAGGTGTCATTTTTCATAATAATTTCTCCAAATCAACCTGTAAATCAATCGAAAATGAAAATATTTCGTTGATTGAAATCGCTTATGATCCCCAATATAATCCCAATGTATTTCGTTATTTTGTTTACAGGGATTTTTTAGAGCAGCACATTCAACAAATCAACGGAATCTTTATTACCGATATTACCGATGTTGTGCTTGTTAATAATCCATTTACGGATCCACTTTTTAGTGAAAATTCGACCGCCCTTTTTTGTGGCGATGAACCCAAAATATTGCACAACGATTGGATGATGGCGCATGCTGAAAATTTACGAAAAAACATACCCGATTATGCAGCGTATGAAAGTACTTTTGGAAACGAGCCCTTACTGAATTGTGGAATTATTGGAGGTTCTGCTTCCTTATTTTTTGATTTTTTACAACAACTTTGTGCAATTCACCAACATGCTAATCGTGATAACAAAACCGCATACACCGGCGACATGGGTGCATTCAATTATTTAGCACGCACAAGGTTCAACCAGCAACTAATCCATGGCGCCCCAGTAAATACGGTTTTAAAACAGTATGAAAATATCCGAAAAGACTGCTGGTTCAGACACAAATAGCTAGAACTCATTTATCGTAATAATACCCCATATCAACATTTTATGGGAAGGGGAACGTATCAATAAAATCAATCTTGCCATTGGCATCAGCAATAAACGCATCTAAACTAGTGGCGACAAATACATCTATAAGCCTCTTTTCATACTATTCATTGATAAAATGGCTACTTAAATAAATCAAATAGACAGGCCGTAACGATTTTAATTGACGCAGGAAGAGCTTCCTCAAATTCAGGATAGTAATAACTACTATGGAGTGTAGGAAAATCTTTTTTCTGCTGTGTGTATGAATCTATTTTATTTTTTGTTTGAGTTCCCATCCATACTATATACGATGGAATAGCATGATCTAATCCTGAATACATACCAAAATCTTCACCAATCATTACTGCTGGAACTTCTTTTACGGCTGAGGCTCCAACATGCTGAACAATACTCTTCTTTAGTTTTTCACCCAAAATAGGATCATTATACACTGCAGGT
This sequence comes from Chitinophaga pinensis, assembly GCA_945872805.1. Taxonomy (GTDB): domain Bacteria; phylum Bacteroidota; class Bacteroidia; order Chitinophagales; family Chitinophagaceae; genus Pollutibacter. The sequence goes on from CAMCBE010000030.1 coordinate 2,258, forward strand.
ACGGTCATGTCCAATAAATCATATTTAGGTAGCTTGTCATCCGTCAGGCCCGCAGCACGTGCAAGGTTATCTCCAATGGTTTTGATGCGATTTAAAATTATCGCTCTCGCCTTTTGATCAAATGAACGTATGGTAAGTTTTAGGTCAACTTGATTAGGAATTACATTTCCAATCTCCCCGCCATTAATAGCCCCTACTGTAATCACTGCTGGGTCGTTAGAGGAAAGATTTCTACTAACAATGCTCTGCAGTTCAGTTATAAAATTTGCCGCCAATAAAATTGGATCAATAGTTTTATAGGGTGCTGCACCATGACCTCCTTTCCCATACAACGTAATATTCATCATATCAACACCAGCCATCGCATAGTTATTACAAAAACCTGCTGTACCGGCCTCTAGTTCCGAATTGTCATGTATGGCAAAGAGGAAATCTGATTTAGGTAATTTGCTATATTGATTAGATGATAAAACACCTTTTGCCCCTTGGGCAATCTCCTCAGCAGACTGTGCAAGAAAGATTATTGTCCCACTCCAGCTTTTTTTGTTCTGGCTAAGTATGGATGCAGCCGAAAGCCATGTAGCCATATGAAAGTCATGCCCGCATGCATGCATAACAGAAACCGACTTACCATTTTGTTGAACAAATTGATTACTTGCATAAGGGAGACCAGTTGACTCCTTTACAGGAAGTCCATCCATATCTGTCCTGAATAGGACGACAGGACCATTCCCATTTTTCAAAACAGCAGCAAAGCTGTGTAATCCCAATGAGTCTATTATAGTGTATCCAAAATTAGAAACAATCGCTTTTAGATAAGTTGAGGTCTTCTCTTCTTGAGAGCTCAACTCAGGATTAGCATGAAGGTATTTATACCAATCAAAACATTTTTCAGTGTTGGTTTTGAGCCAGTCAGAGGATGGACTTTTAATTGACTGTGCATTGGATGTAATGACTAAAAGCGTTAAAGAGTAAACTAATACTTGTTCTATAAATTTCATAGTTGAAAATTCAGCTGGATAAAAATTTCTTCTTAATGGCAAGGTAATTCAATAGGACTACATAATCAGAAACACGCTACTATTCTTATACCTTATTAGGAGGTATGAGATCTTATTGAATTAGACTTAGCTTCATCATAATATCAGTCTGCTCATCATCGCCTAATTGAAATAGGTGTTTGTCAAATTCAACAAAACCATTTTTTTTGTAAAATTTGATGGCCTTTTGATTTTCTTCCCAAACGCCTAACCATATATAATCGTATTTGTTTCGAATTGCAATTTCAACAGCTCTTTCATAAAGCATCTGTCCAATCTTTTTTCCTTGAAATGCTGCCAACACATAAATACGCTCAATTTCAAGTCCCTTATCATCCTTCAATTCAGTCTGTGCTGATCCTTCATTTATTTTTAAATACCCAATAGCTGAACCATCTATTTCAGCAAAATAAAATTGTGACGCTGCATTATGAAGTTCTGCAGTAAGTTTTTCAGCTGAAAAACCATCTCTCAAATAATGATTCATATTCTCTTCTGTATTCATAGCAGAGAATGACTCAAAAAATGTTTGACGAGAAAGTTGTTGCAATGCATCAATATCCGCTATTGATAATCTCCGAATATTTATATCAGTCATTCTAAAATTTTGTTATCCAAATTCGCTTAACGTTTACTTATATTTATGCGAACCATCACAGTAAGGCATCTTCTTAGACAAACCACATGTACAATCATTTATCCCTTTCCCATCCATAATTTGATTCCTATATTTTTCAATCCTTGTCACCCTTGTTGTGGGTTGTTTAGCAGCTGAAAAAAACATGACATATGCCCTTTGGCGTCCAGACGTCAATGATGAAAAGGCTTTTTTAAAGGCGGAATTATTAGCCATTTCATACTTGAGTTCATCAGGTAATATAATTTCACTAGATGATATGGGCTCAACTTTTAATCCTGCCTTTTCAACATTGATGGCTTCATTGATATACGATTTCAACGTAGCCCTCATCTTAATTATTTCTTGAAGTTGAGTGAATCGAATTTGTCGACCAGCCTGGGTATTTTCACCCGATTTCACTAAAAGATGTTTTTCATCTTTTAATAGTGCCCCGTTAAAAAAACCAAGGGCACAATATCCTTTAAAGGGTTGGAGGATAATAATATTCTTACCCTCCGACATATAACATGGCTTTCCCCACTTCAACTCTTCGGTGAGATTACAATCCAGAAAAATTGTCCTCAAGGCAGACATCTCAATCTTCCATTGTTTAGCGGTACTAAAAAATATATCAATAGTAGAGTTCATGAAACAAAGGTATTGATATAGAAACTATATCGAAAACACCCTATAAAATCAGGGTGAAAGAACTAATACACCAATATCCACGACTTGGTCCATCTCCTGAATAGGAATCACTAACGAACGCCTTATGAATGGCTTGATTAAGTCTACAAAAGGATTTGTCATAATGCGTTGTGGTGTAGCGATAACTACTGTAGCACCATCTAAAATAAAGCGCTGAACAATATCTAATAATGAATTGAATTCTGCTGGGTTATAATTGACATCACTCAATAATACAACATCAGCGAAAATATCTTCAGGCAAGGAATTCCAATCTAAGTACCTAGCCTTAGCATGATGTAAAGATGAATGCGCAATATTTTTATCAATCAACTCAATTGCATCTGCAGTATTATCAGTAATAATCAGTTCTGAAACATACGATTCGATGGAGAAAGAGGGCAATCCAATTCCTGCGCCGATTTCCAACACGCGTTTAGATTGAATGAGACTAGGTTCTGATTTGAGAAAAGAAGCCATAGCTATCGATGAAGGCCATATTTTGGCCCAAAAGGGAAATGGAGTGCTCTGATCAGCCGCATATAAATTTTCATACACCGACTTAATTTGCGTTGGGTCAGGCATATAAAGGGATACTTCATCTTGAAAACCCACTAAAGAAACTGGATAAATCATTCAACAGTATTAGTAAATGCAAGGTATTGCTTCCCGAGGATAAGTATTTTCAAATACAATGATTTTATAGCCCTCAAAATTTAATCGCATTATTTATATTTACACCATGGCACTACTAACAGCTGCACCAATTTTAGCGTTTCTCAACAAAGAAGAAACAATAACCTTTTATACTCAAATCGGATTTGAATGCAATGCAAACTGGGATGGCTATTTAATGTTTAAACGAGATAACATCAGCATCCATTTATGGCAATGCAACGACGAGAACATACCCAAGAACACTGGGTGTTATGTATACGTTGACCAGATTCAAGATCTCTATCAGGAATTATCCAACCTTAACTTCATTCATCCAAATGGAAAATTAGAAACCAAACCATGGGGGATGAGGCAATTTAGTATTCTCGATAATAGTGGAAATATTATTCATTTCGGACAGAATATCAACTAGTCCTTTCATCAATAAACAGAATAAAAATTAGATGTGTTAGAAATATCTAATTATTTTCACCTGAATTATTTTAAACCCTCGAATACGTTTTATGACAACTGACAAAACGACCAAGAATTCAACCCGCAGAGTACTAATTGCTAGTCTTGCTGGAACTACCATCGAATTCTTCGATTTTTATATCTATGCCACTGCTGCTGTATTGGTATTCCCCAAACTATTCTTTCCAAGCTCAAATCCAACAACTGCAACATTAGAGTCTTTGGCAACATTTGCTCTAGCCTTCATTGCCAGGCCATTTGGTGCTGCACTGTTTGGCCATTTTGGGGATAGGATTGGTCGGAAAGCCACATTAGTAGCCGCATTGCTAACGATGGGTTGCTCCACATTTGCCATTGGTTTGTTACCGGGTTATGATTCAATTGGCATTTGGGCGCCGTTGCTATTAGCGTTGCTTCGATTTGGACAAGGACTTGGTTTAGGTGGCGAATGGGGTGGAGCAGTATTGTTGGCAACAGAAAATGCACCTGAAAAAAAGAAAGCATGGTTTGGTATGTTCCCTCAACTTGGGGCACCACTTGGGTTCATTTTTTCGACCGGTATATTTTTAGTTCTTGGGAAAGTCCTGACAGACGATCAGTTTCATTCATTCGGCTGGAGAATACCGTTCATCGCAAGTGCCATACTTGTTGGTGTAGGCTTGTATGTTAGACTAAAGCTGATTGAAACACCCGCTTTTTTGAATGTATTAGAAAAGAACGAACTGGTTGAGATCCCTTTTATCCATGTTTTCAAGAAACATTCAAGGGTATTAATTTTAGGTACATTTTCATGTGTGACAATCTTTCTTTTTTACTACTTGATGACCGTTTTCTCATTAAGTTGGGGAACATCAGCATTGAAATATACGAGAGAAGGATATCTATTAACACAGGTAAGTTCAATGCTCTTTTTTACAGGCGGTATTTTGATATCTGCTGCACTTGCTGGTAAATACGAAAGAGTAACTGTTTGGATTTATGCAAACATTGGAATCATACTATTCGGTTTCTTGTTCAAATACCTTTTTATTACTGAAAGTTGGGATTCAATTATCGTATTCCATTATATAGGCTTACTGCTTGTTGGATTAACTTATGGAATAATCGGCACGGCGTTAGCTGAATTGTTTCCTGCTCCAGTAAGGTATACAGGCGCTTCGTTATCATTCACCTTAGCAGGTATCTTAGGAGGTTCACTTACACCTTTTATTGCTACCATGCTGGCAAAGAACTATGGCGTAGACTATGTAGGCTATTTACTTTCTGGAACAGCAATCATAACATTAATTGCACTTTTTCTAGCTAAATCGGATATGAAAGAAGTAAAGTAAATACTTCAAATACCGAAATTTATTCGAGACAAGTCTAACAGCACTTATTAAAAAGTGAACAGCATAGGCATGTATCAATTCAATTGATGGGCTATGCCGTATTTATCCTCTTAGTAAACTTCTATTGAGTTCTTTCAAATTTCTACAACCACTTAGTGCCATGCCTAGATCAAGTTCATCTCGAAGCATCGACAATGCTTTCTCAACACCTTGCTGACCACCAGCTGCCAAGCCCCACAACACAGGTCTTCCAACCAAAACAGCTTTAGCGCCTTGAGCAAGGGCTTTCATTACATCAGTCCCCCTTCGTATTCCACCATCCATAAGAACAGTTGCTTGATTACCTACTGCATCTACAATAGAAGGTAGCACGTCAATTGTTGCAGGGGCACTATCCATTTGTCTTCCCCCATGATTAGAAACCAGTATACCTTTTACACCATGAGCTAATGCTATTTTAGCATCATCAACTCTACACACCCCTTTTATGACGATAGGTAACTTACTGATACTAGCTAACCAATCAAGATCTTTCCATTGTAATGTAGCATCAAGCATCCATGCAAATGATTGCCCAAGTCCTGCACCAGTTTGACCTTTAGCAATTCCATCTTGTTGATATTTCACCAAATTAATAGCAGAAAGTCCAGGAGGAAGATGAAATCCGTTTCTTACATCTCGCTCTCTTCGGCCCCAAAGAGGCGTATCAACTGTAACTACAAGTGCCTTGGCCCCTGCAGCTTCTGCTCTAGCTACTAAATCACGCGTATATTCTCTATTCTTATTTATGTATAGTTGAAACCAAAATGTTTTATTCGTTGCTTCGGCTACTTCTTCTATAGTTGTTGTAGAAAGGCTACTTAATGTCATGATCGTTTTTGCCTTTAACGCTGCTCGCCCTGTTGCCAACTCGCCATCGGGGTGTGCCAGTTTATGAAATGCAGTAGGAGCAACTAGAATTGGGAAGTCGACATGCTGCCCAAAAATAGTGGTAGAAAGATCACGCTTTTCTACATCCACTAAAATCTTATAATGAATTTTCAATTTTTCATAGGCTTCTCTATTTGCCTTCAACGTAGTTTCATCCCATGCACCACTTCGATAATAATCATATGCCATTTGAGGTAAACGCTCCTTTGCAAGTTGTTCTAACTCAAAAATATTCAAGGCATCTAAGGAAAGATCAGGTTCTCCAAGACCAATAGTAGATTGAACATGAGCCTGAACTTTGTTACTTACTATTGTCCCTGCAGTTAGGCCACCTGCAGCCATGAATGTTCTTTTCAAAAAATCACTACGTTGCATAAAGTTAGTTTGTACTTGTAAAGTAAAAAGATATTAGCTCAGACTTATCAAAAGTTATCCCCCGTCTCGTTGGGTAAGGCGTTCAACATAATAGTAAACTTAATCAAATCAAGATTACACTTACCGAAGTATTTGATTCAACGGCATTAAAAACGAAATATGATTGTCGAATAGACTTTCCTCATTACTCTTTTCTGCTATTCAATAAAATGCCGTTTAAAATAATTGGCTAGGACTGTAAAAACCCTATCCCTCTATCTATATTTCGCTTCATGTATAAACTGACCTCAGAAAATAAGTTCATTGATGTTTCCGACTAGGGAAGGCCTATTGCCAATTTTATAGCCAAGAAATTGAAATCGACTCAAGTTAGCTATTGGCCCTATATTTACTTTTATAAGCTTCATCTCCATTTTAATTAATTTTAAAATTTGAAAAGATGCAAAAAAGACTAACGGCGCTAGATGCCTTCAGGGGATTTACTGTTGCGGCTATGATCATGGTTAATTTTCCGGGTAATGACGAATTTGTTTTCCATACACTTCGTCATTCCAAATGGAATGCGCTTAGCTTTACTGATCACGTTGCTCCCTTTTTTCTTTTTATCATAGGTATATCAATTCATTTTGCCTATTCCAATAAAACATCTAACGAAAAACCCAGTCTCTATAAAAAAATAATTTGGAGGGCACTCAAGATATTTCTGATCGGCATGTTTTTAAACCTGATGCCCACATTTAATTTTTCAGACATTCGGTGGACAGGAACACTTCACAGAATAGCAGTTGTCTTTCTGATATGCTCAATCATCTCCCTTCATACAAGCTGGAAGCAGCAATTAGTAATTGTCATAACACTAATACTCGCCTATTGGTACATCATGATGGGTATACCCTATCCCAATGAAGGAAAGGTGATGCTAGAGCCAGGAAAAAATATTGCGGCCTATATTGACTCACTTTATCTGCCAGGAAAAATGTGGCAAGTAACATGGGACCCAGAAGGTATTTTAAGTATCATGCCAACCTGCTGTACAACATTATTGGGAATGATTATGGGAAGAATTATTCGATCTGAACTATCTGTTAACCTTAAATTGAATTATTTCATGCTCATTGGAGTTGGCATGGCCATACTTGGTTATTTTCTCGGACTATCATTCCCTGTGAATGAAAATATATGGTCAAGCAGTTTTGTATTGGTAACAGGCGGTTTTGCTTGCCTAGTATTCGCATCGATGTATTTTATATTTGATGTGCTTCCTTATAGTAAGTACTCAAAAATTGGAGTGATTTTCGGAGTTAACGCAATCAGCGCCTATGTATTGGGCGATGTATTGGCGTTGATTTTTTATAGCTTTAACATAGGAGGAAATACGCTCAACATGCATTTCTTCAATTACTTTACTTCATTGGGCATGATTCCTGAATTAACTTCATGGATATATGCATTGTTATTTGTTAGCATTGTATCCATACCTTGTTGGATGCTCTATAAAAAAGTGATTATCGTAAAAGTGTAATTCATAAAAAATTAAATAGTACCATGAAATCATTTATTTCTCGCATACTGCTATCTATAATTGGTTTAGTCTTTTTTCAATTGTGTGACATTAATCATGCAATAGCTCAAAGTAAAAATTCAACATTTATAAATGGAGACGCACTACCAGATGCCCCAGAGTTATCTCCTAGAGGGAACTATGCTGTTGGTGTACAAACAGTTGAGGTAATTAATAAAAATCAAATTGATGTATTGCATTCTGTAGCAGGAGTTGATCCATTGTACGACAGGCATTTAACATTAGAAATCTGGTACCCTGCTCAAATCAAAGAAGGGAAAAAACAAGTAGTAGCCTATCATGAAAGGCTGGGTCTTTATAATGATACGACTAGGCCATTCATTCCATATTCATTTTTAGGAAGAGCCATTCGCAATGCCAAACCAAATCAATCCATTGGCAAGTCGCCATTAATTATTGTATCACATGGATATCCTGGTTCAAGACTTCTATTAACGTACCTCACTGAAAATCTCGCATCAAAAGGATATGTAGTGGTAGCCATTGGGCATACAGAATCTACCTATAGCGATAGAGCCGGCTTTCATAGCACACTACTTAACCGAGCCAAAGACATCCTATTTGTATTAAATCAAGTGGCAACATGGAGTGAATCTGGAAGCAAACATCTCTTATCCGGAATTGTAGACGCAAACAATACTGGCATCATCGGATACTCAATGGGAGGCTATGGTGTATTGAATGCTGCTGGTGCAGGTTATAGCAAAAAACTAGACACCCTATTTGCGCAACTTTCGGGAGGAAGTCATGCCATAAAATCACGCATTACGAATGATCCCGAATTTAATGCATCACATGATGCTAGAATAAAAGCTGTCGTAGCCTTTGCTCCATGGGGAATGCAACGTGGTATTTGGGATGCCGAAGGATTAAAAGGCTTGAAAGTCCCTACGTTCTTCATTGCAGGAAATTTAGATGATGTATCGGGATACGAAGATGGTATCAAAGCCATTTATCGTGGAGCAACCAATTCAAATCGATACCTATTAACATACATGAATGCGCGGCATAACGTCGCACCAAATCCTCCTCCAACGGCTACGTTAATGCCCGGTGTTAATTTCAATGAATATGGACATTATGCTGAACCTTCATGGAA
>CAMCBE010000031.1 GCA_945872805.1 Chitinophaga pinensis
TAGGTGGATGTAGCTGCGGCGGATATAACAATTTGGTTCAACAAGACCAAAATGTAAAAGGCAAATGGGCAAACGTAGAAAGTGACTACCAGCGTAGATCTGATCTTATTCCAAATTTGGTCAATACCGTTAAAGGCGCTGCCAACTTCGAAAAAAGTACCCTAGAGGCTGTTGTAAATGCAAGAGCACAAGCAACCCAAACAAAAATTGATGTAACCAATCTTAGCCCTGAAAAAGTGGCTGAATTCCAAAAAGCACAAGGACAACTTTCTGGTGCAATAGGAAGATTATTGGTTACCATGGAAAAATATCCTGAGCTAAAGGCTACAGATGCTTTTCGCGACTTACAAGCACAACTTGAAGGGACAGAAAACAGAATCAAAGTATCTAGGAATGATTTCAATACTGCTGTTCAAGAATACAATACTAGCGTGAAGAAATTCCCAATGGTCCTATTCAGTGGCATCTTTGGATTTAAAGAAAAAGGATTTTTCGCTGCAGAAGCTGGAGCTGATAAAGCACCAACTGTAGACTTCAAATAATACAAGACGTTGAGTATATTCAATTTATTTTCAAGTAAAAAGCAATCATTCTTCACAAAAGAAGAAGAGGAACGGATGGTGGAAGCCATCCGTTCTGCTGAATTGCAGACCTCCGGAGAGATTAGACTTTTTGTTGAAAGCAAATGCAGTTTCATCAATCCAGTTGATCGAGCAATCGAATTATTTGGAGAATTGAATATGCAGCAAACGAAAGACCGAAATGCGGTGATAGTATATATCGCACTTAAAGACAAACAATTGGCTGTTTTTGGTGATGAAGGTATACATCAACGACTTGGACAATCTTTCTGGAATGATGAAGTAGAAAAAATTCTTGGCAAGTTTAATCAAAATGAAATTTCGAATGGAATTTGCAATATGATTAAGGCCATTGGTACCGCCTTAACTAAATATTTCCCCTATTCTAAAGATGATAAAAACGAGCTTTCCGACGGGATTGTATTTGGAAAATGATAAAACAACTCTTACTTAGCATATCCTTATTTTTCGTCTGTTCAGTCCATGCGCAGATCGAAAAAGAATTGCCCGCCAAGCTTAATCCCCCAAAACTTGTTGTCGATTATACCAATACCCTCGCACCTGATCAACAAGAAGCACTTGAACGAAAACTTACAACATATGATGACTCTACTTCCAATCAAGTTGCAGTAGTAATAATTTCCACAACAGGAGATAGAGACATAGCAGATTATGCCGTTGCACTAGGGAGAGCATGGGGCATTGGAAACAAAGAATTTAATAACGGAATCCTACTACTAGTTGCAAAGGATGATCGGAAAATATGGATTGCTACTGGATATGGACTTGAAGGAGCTTTACCTGATATTACGGCAAAGAGCATCATTGATAATGAGATCACACCTAATTTTAAGGAAAGTGATTTTTACAGAGGACTAGATGAAGGAACTGATGCTATCATTTCAGCAACAATGGGAGAATATAAAGCCCCTGAAAATTATTTAAACCGAAAAGGTAGGTCAGGAAAAAGACCAGGACTATTAATCATGATTATCATGATTCTATTCTTCCTTTTTGTCAATAGACGTGGAGGTGGTGGCGGAGGAATGTATAACAGAAGTGGCCGAAGCGGATTTGTGGCACCCTTGTTCTTCCCTATGGGTGGTGGCGGAAGTTCTGGCTTTGGAGGAAGCAGTGGCGGTGGTTTCGGTGGATTTGGCGGCGGAAGTTTCGGCGGTGGCGGTGCTGGAGGGAGTTGGTAGGCGCTTAACGCTTAGCGCTCTAAACAGTTTGATACATGCTGAGACTTTAAGCAACAGTGTCCAGCGTCCAGCGTAAAGCATCCAGCGCCAAGCGTTCAGCGATCTACCCCCAACCTCCAACTCCCAACTCATTTCCGACTCACATCCATCCCAACCCCACCTCCTGATGCAATTCAGGAACTTCTATATCTGTAAACCCCATTCTTAGTAATCGCTCCTTGAAATCAGTTTGCACGTCAAACTCTCCATGTACTAAAAATAATTTTTTTACCAATTTAGGATCTTGACAAGAAAGGAATTGTGATAAATCTTCATAATCCCCATGTGCACTCATGCTTCGAATGTTTCCGATTTCAGCATGAATTTCATGACTAACTCCATAAATGTTAACATCCTTTCTTCCTTGCTGAAGCCTAGCGCCTAAGGAGTGTGGCTCACAATACCCCACCATCAAAATACTATTCCTAGAGTTCTCTATATTATTACTGATATGGTGTTTCACTCTACCTGCATCAGCCATACCACTTGCAGAAATGATGACACAAGGCTCATCCCTAAAGTTTAATAATTTAGACTCTTCAACTGTTTTGATATACTGCAACCCCATAAACTTGAATGGATCTTCGTCATTCTTCAAAATATTTTGAATTGTATTATTAAAATATTGAGGATACTTTTTTACAATTTCAGTAGCCTCTATACTCAACGGACTATCAACAAAATAGTCTAGTTCGGGCAATCGTCGCTCTAGCTCTAGCTGATTTAATGCATAGAGAATCTCCTGGGTTCTACCAACACTAAAAGCAGGAATAATAAGCTTCCCTTTTCTTTTTACACAGGTACGTTCAATCCATTCTAAAAGCTGATCAAGCGTCGGCATATGAAGATCATGCAGCGAGTTTCCATAGGTGGATTCAAGAAGGATATACTCTGCTTGCGGGAATGCTTCCGGAGAGCGAAGTATAGCATCCCTGTAACGCCCTACATCACCACTGAAGGTCAACTGCTCTGTTTTATCATGATATTGGATTCGTAGATGAACTGCAGCACTGCCTATAATATGTCCCACATCAGTATACATCAATTCGATCCCTTCTTCAATCGTAAACCAATTGCCATAATCCACCACCTGAAATTGATCCATAGCGGCTAATGCGTCATCCCGAGTATATAATGGCTTTAAATATGGTTGGCCTAATGCTTTTCTTTTTTTGTTGGCATATTTTATATCATCTTCTTGAATACCGGCAGAATCTTCAAGCAATACACCTGCAAGTTCTCTCGTAGCTGGAGTAGCAAATATTTTTCCTTTAAATCCGTCTTTAACCAGTTTTGGAATTAATCCACTGTGATCAATATGCGCATGAGAAAGTATTAAGTAATCAACTTCACTTGGCGTAAATCCCCAATTTCTATTCAAGACATCCGTTTGCTGTCCCATGCCCTGAAACAAACCACAATCAAGTAGAATCTTTCTATTGTTGTCTAAGGTGATTAAGTGCTTTGAACCCGTGACACACCTTGCTGCTCCATGAAATGCTATTTTCATTTTAGTTATTTTATTTTTTGCTTAAAGGACCATGTAATATAAAAATCTGCTACACAAATACCCTCTTCATTTAAACCACGTGAATGGGTTGTAATGGTTTGACTCGTTTGGGTTTGCATAGATTTGTTGATTGCAGTATACATCAGTTCTCCATCTTGGCATTCAAAATGGATTTCACCAACGGCCTTTTTATGAAAATCTATTTTCATGCCCACCACCAACATGGATATGCTTGGCCTTATATGCTGCGAATGAACTAAAGCCAAAATACCCGAACTCATTTCCGCGGCCATGGCTAAACAGGCGAAGTAAATTGACTTGAATGGATTTTGAGTAAGCCAAGAAAAGCGAATTTTAATTATTGCGCGCTCTGTTGAAAGGGCATGAACTTTTATGCCCGAAAAAAAAGCTGCCGGCAATAATTTCAATAAAAAAAATCGAAACCAAAAAGGACGTTGCAATTTTTTAAGAAATATTCCTTGCTCCATTTTTTTGCCTATTGAATCGATTCGAATCTACGCAAGTTCTTTGGCAAAAAAGAAGATTAAAATCATAGAATAGGAAAGAAATACCTTTTAGTCTTTAGGTTACTGAACGTTAATCTTGAAAAGGGACTCGTTTTCGAAAAACCCTTCCAACTCCTCGCCTACTACTATTTCTCCAACACCAGCAGGAGTTCCAGTAAAAATCATGTCGCCAATATTAAGTGAGAAAAAAGTTGAAACATGAGCGATGATCTTATTAAAATCATGAATCATCTGATTTGAATTTCCCTTTTGAACAACCTCTCCATTTTTAGTCATAGAGAAATTAATGTTCGTATTATCTATAGAGTCGTCAATCGTCTTCCATTTCCCCACTACCGCAGAATTATCCCAAGCTTTTGCTTTCTCCCAAGGAAGTCCTTTTTTCTTTAATTCATTTTGAATATCCCGTGCCGTAAAATCAATTCCTACTGTTATCGCATCAAAGAAACTGCTTGCTGATGCTTCGCTGATATATTTCCCGTTTTTTGAAATCCTCAGCACCAGCTCACATTCATAATGCAATTCATTGGTGAATTCAGGATAGTAGAACGGTACGTTAGGCGCAAGCAACGCGCTCTTTGGTTTCATAAAAATTACAGGTTCATCAGGCACCTCATTTCCAAGTTCTTTGGCATGTTCTACATAATTTCTTCCTATACAAAAAAACTTCATGTATTGATATTTTAGGTTTGTGTATTTCTGTTCGACTAACTAAGATAAAGATGATAAAAAATCGGAAAAACAAACTGGTTAATGGGTATTAAAATATCAAATGATTAAATGCTGCCATTGTTGTTTCTAAGCCCGTCAAAGCAAATTGTTCGATGGCGTCGGCAGATGCCTCAATTTTTTTTGCCACTACCGGCAACTCTTTTTTTGCCCATTTACCTAATACATACTCAACCTGCATGCCTCTTGGAAAATCATTGCCAACACCAAAACGTAAACGAGGATACTGAACTGTTGCGAGTAATTCCTGAATACTCTTTAAGCCGTTATGTCCTCCATCGCTTCCGGCAGGTTTGATTTTAATTTTATCAAGTGGCACGGCTATTTCATCAACAAGAATGAGTAATCGAGCTGGATCAATCTTTTCCTTATCCATCCAGTATTTTACTGCTTTGCCACTTAAATTCATATACGTTGTAGGCTTGATACAAATAATCAATTTGCCTTTGATTTTAACCTCAGCCGTATAAGCCAATCGATCCGATAAAAATTCCCCTTTATGTTTACTGACAAAATAATCAAGTATATCAAAGCCTATATTATGCCGAGTATGTTCATATTCAGCGCCAATATTACCTAGTCCAACAATTAAAAATTTATCCATAAAAAAAGCCCTGTGAGATTATCACAGGGCCATAAAGATAGATTATTGTTTTATTTTTTTGGTGCTGCAGCTTTAGCTGGAGTTGATGCTTCTTCCTGCTTAAGTTGACGCGTCATAGTCACCGATGCAATTGGAATACGAGGTGAGTTCTGAATTTCAATGTGCTCAGCTAAGATATCTTGAACACGGATGTTCTCGTTAAGTTCAAGATTACTTAAATCTACTTCAATATTCTCCCTAAGGTATTTAGGCAAGGTCTTTACTTTGACAGCCTTGAGCCTAATTTCAAGCTTACCACCAGCTTTAACCCCAGCAGGAGCTCCTGTGAACTTTAAGGGAATAGTTGCATTTACTTTTTTACCCTCAACCAATTCAAGTAAATCAACGTGTATAAGCTTATCCGATACCTTGTCAAATTGAAGATCCTTCATTATGCAGGTATAGGTTTTGCCATCCACTTTTAGTTCAACTCTTTGGAAGTCTGGTGTATAAACGATAGGTTTCAAAGCAATTGAAGTAGTTACAAAATTTACTTCGTGTTCACCCCCGTAAATTACACCAGGTACCAAGTCTTGAGAGCGAAGCTGACGGGCGGCTGTTTTGCCAGTTGCGGTCCTCAATTGTCCTTCGATTGTAATCGTTTTCATTGTATATATGTTTTTAAAATTGACTCTAACTAAGGGATAACCGATTATTTATTTCTCTGTTGAGAATGGATAAATAGGCTGGTTATGCTTTGATTTTCATAGGCGTTTCGAATGGCTGAGGCAAATAAATCTGCTACACTCACCACCTTCAATTTAGAAGATTGGCCACGAACCGGTATTGTGTCACAAATCACTAATTCCTCCAACACACTATTATCGATATTGGCATATGCATTTCCTGAAAGCACTGGGTGGGTACATAAGGCTCTAACACTTCGTGCACCCTTGTCTTTCAGCAACTTGGCTGCCTTTGTGAGGGTTCCAGCCGTATCGCAAATGTCATCGATCAACACAATATCTCGATCTTTTACTTCCCCGATAACTACCATACTAGCAATCTCATTCGCACGCTTTCTGTGCTTATCACAAATCACCATTTCCACGTTAAAATAGCTAGCCACCTCACGAATTCTGTTTGCACTTCCCACATCGGGGGCGGCAAAGGTAAGGTTTTCAAGCTGAAGATTCTGTATATAAGGGATAAAAATTGCAGAGCTATCGAGGTGATCCACAGGGATGTCAAAATACCCTTGTATCTGTGGTGCATGGAGGTCCATCGTAACTACACGATCAGCGCCGGCAGCCACCAACAAATTAGCCATGAGCTTAGATCCTATGGCCACACGGGGTTTATCCTTACGGTCTTGCCTTGCATACCCAAAGTATGGGATTACCGCGATGATTTTATAGGCCGAAGCACGTCTTGCGGCGTCTATCATCAACAGTAATTCAAGCATATTATCTCCTGGCGCAAAGGTGCTTTGCACAAGGAAAACATAATCACCGCGTATACTTTCGAGAAAAATTGGCTGGATTTCCCCGTCGCTAAATCGCTGAATGCTGATTTTGCCAAGCGGAATGCCTTGCGCAGCAGCAATTTTTTCAGCTAAATATTCTGAACTGGTCCCAGAAAAAATCTTCAGAGCAGGTCCGTTACGTTGCATAAAAATGGATTGTGTGGCGAAGATAATGAAAGGGAATAAAGAGGCAAGAGAAAAGTTGGGGAGAACGCTGGACGCTTGGCGCTGAACGCTGAACGCTTGGCGCTAGACGCTTTAGGATGCATGCTTAATGCTATGGATTGTGGGGTTATATATTAATGTCTGATAGCGTCCAGCGTTAAGCGCCAAGCGTTCAGCGTTCAACTCCTAACATATAACAACTAATATCTAACATCTAAAACATGACCAACATCAAACAATGGAGCGCAGATGACCGCCCAAGGGAAAAAATGAGAATGAAAGGCGCTTCACACCTCAGTGATGCTGAACTTATCGCCATTCTCATCCAACATGGTACGAGAGGTAAATCAGCCCTCGAACTGTCTATGGAAGTACTTAATCGCTATAATGGTAAACTTTCTGACCTAGCTAGGGCCTCTACAAAAGACTTAATGAAAACAAAAGGCATAGGTCCGGCAAAAGCTATTATTATACAGTCTGCTATGGAAGTAGGAAGAAGGCGCATTGGATCAGAAAATATGACGGCTGAAGTGATAACAGGAAGCTCCTCTGTTGCAAAATACTTACAGGCCAGGTTAATGGACTTATCACATGAGGTCTTCGCTGTGCTTTTTTTGAATCGAGCTAATCGAATTAAGCACTTTGAAATCATCAGCGTGGGCGGAATCACTGGCACCGTTGCAGACCCTAGAATAATATTAAAAAAAGCGCTGGAAGAAGAAGCGGTTAGTCTAATTCTTTGTCATAACCACCCTTCCGGAAACCTTAAACCCTCAAAAGCAGACGAGGACCTGACCTCGAAAATCAGGAATGCAGCCCGTTTTTTTGATATAAACATTTTAGACCACATCATTGTAAGTACTGATGGCTACTATAGTTTTGCGGATGAAGGTTTTTTTTAAACGCCCCTATTTAGCATTGCGAAAATACTCAAACAACCCTTTAGTTTACTCGCCTTATTGCATAATTAGAACCTCATTTTTTGTACCTTAGCGAACAGTCATTCAATTAAAAATAATATGCATTCAGAAAACATCAACCCACAAATTTTCATAGAGAATAGAAAAAGATTTATCGCTAAGATGACAAAAAATAGCATTGCCATTTTTAATAGCAATGATGAAATACCGATCAATGGTGATGCACTGTATCCATTTAAACAAAATGCCGATCTTTTTTGGTTAACTGGAATTAGACAGGAAGATACTATGCTCGTCTTATTCCCAGACAACCCAGATAAAAAATATAGAGAAGTCTTGGTGCTCGTACGTCCAGTTGAATTGAAAGAAAAATGGGATGGCAAGAGGTATCGCGCTAATGAAGCAACAGCCATTTCAGGTATACAAACAATAGTGTGGCTAGAATCAGTAGACGCACTATTGCAACCAATGATACACCTTGCTGATACTATTTATTTGAATACAAATGAAAACGATCGAAAAGCAAGCTTGATTGCTGTGCGCGATTATCGCTATGCAGCAGAATTAAAAGCACGATATCCCCTCCATAATTATTTGCGCTCTGCGAAAATAATGCGTGAGCTCAGGGCTATCAAATCTCCTTTGGAAGTTGCTGTTCTTCAACAAGCTATAGACATCACTGAAAAAACATTTCGCCGCTTGCTCAAATTCATCAAGCCTGGGGTATGGGAAAATCAAATCGAAGCAGAGATCTATCATGAATTTTTGATGAACCGTTCTGCTGGGCCGGCCTATGGCTCAATCATAGCAGGAGGCGATCGCGCTAGAACATTACACTATGTTGCAAACAACCAACAATGTAAAGATGGCGAATTGATATTGATGGATTTCGGTGCTGAATATGGCAGCTATTGCGCTGACCTAACCAGAACTGTTCCAGTAAATGGGAAATATTCAAAAAGACAAAAAGAAGTTTACAATGCCTGTTTGCATTTACATGATTATGGTAAAAGTTTATTGAAGCCAGGTATTACCGTTGTTAAGTATACCGAAATGGTTGGCGATGAAGCATCAAAAACGTTCCAAAAAATTGGCTTGCTTAGCAAAAATGATATCAAGAATGAAACTCCCGATAATCGAGCATATAGAAAATACCTCTATCACGGCATATCACATCATCTAGGAATAGATGTACACGACCTAGGGACAAAGACAGAACCCATCAAAGCTGGAATGTTGTTTACGGTAGAACCAGGAATTTATATTGAGGAAGAAAAATTTGGCGTTCGCGTTGAAAACAATGTGTGGATTACAAAAAATGGTAACGTCGATTTAATGAAAAATATTCCGAGAAAAGCAGAAGAGATAGAACGTTTGATGAAATAATGCTGCTTCGCAAGGATGACATCGCTTATAAAAAACTGAATGAAACAAATTCCAAATATTTTCACGTTGCTCAACCTCTGCATGGGTTGTGTAGCCATTCTCTTAACACTTCAAACTGGCGAATCGATTGCCCGCATCCAAGGAGAGGAATGGACTATATACATGCCAGAAAAAATGAGTTGGGCCGCTCTATTCATTGGTATCGCAGCAGTAGTTGACTTTCTAGATGGTTTTATTGCTAGGTTATTCAAGTCAACCTCAGAAATGGGCAAGCAATTGGATTCATTATCAGACCTTGTATCATTTGGTGTTGCTCCAGGATTTATAGTTTATCAACTGCTTCGACTATCCTTCGCTGCAGAACCTTCTGGACTAAATACACCGCTACTATTCTTACTCCCCTGCCTATTGCTTCCATTGGCAGCAGCATGGCGGTTAGCCAGATTTAATTTGGATACGATTCATAAAAATAACTTCGAAGGTTTACCCACACCAGCCGCAGGCCTTCTCATTGCATCATTTCCAATTATACTGTTGTACAATCCACTAAATATTCAAATGCTGCTCATGAATAAGTGGGTACTATATTCAATTTGTTTACTCGTACCCTACCTCATGATTTCAAGATTACCCTTGCTGTCCATGAAATTTAGCACCATGGCATTTAAGGAGAATAAAGCCCGTTATATTTTAATCGGACTCTCAGCATGCTATATCGGCGTTTTAGGATGGCTTTCAGTTCCTGCCATCTTCATCACATATATTCTAGTATCTTTGCTCCTTAAAAATCAAACGACATGACCTTCACTATTGCAATCAATGTGATGCCTCTTAAAGATCTTTTGGACCCACAAGGAAAGGCTGTTCTAGCTGGACTTCACAACCTAGGTCTTAAAAACACCGAAGATGTGCGCATTGGAAAAAGAATAACGCTACACATCGCAGCTGCTTCAGAACAGGAAGCTATCGCTATAGCAAAAGAAGCTGCAGAAAAATTACTCGCTAACCAAGTAATGGAGCAATTTGAGATAAGCGTAATTGGCTAATTGACGACTTTTTTTCGCCTCACAATCCATCTATGCTATACATTATTCCAACTCCGATAGGAAATTTAGCCGACATGACCTTTCGGGCAGTAAGTATATTAAAAGAGGTGGACATTATTTTAGCCGAAGACACCAGAACCTCAGGGGTTTTATTAAAGCATTATGATGTTCAAAAAAGTATGTTCCCGTACCATCAGCACAATGAGCACAAAGTCACAGAAAGATTAATTCAAGAGTTATTATCAGGTAAAAAAATGGCCCTGCTTACAGACGCAGGCACACCAGGAATTTCAGATCCTGCTTTTTACCTAGTCCGGGAATGCCTTAAAAATGAAATAAAAGTAGAATGCTTGCCCGGTGCAACAGCATTTGTGCCAGCACTCATCAACAGCGGCCTTCCAACCAATCGTTTTTGCTTTGAAGGTTTCCTTCCTTTAAAAAAAGGTCGTCATACCATACTCACTGCTTTAGCCAATGAACCTCGAACAATGATTTTTTACGAGTCTCCAGTCAGGCTACTGAAGACACTCTTACAGTTTGTAGAATACTTTGGGGAATCACGTCAATGTTGTGTTTCAAGAGAACTCTCTAAAAAATTTGAGGAAAACAAACATGGCACATTGAGGGAAGTACATGATCACTTCGCAAGCAAATCAATCAAAGGAGAAATTGTCATTACGGTTGAGGGAAAAACACATGACAAACACAAAGTAATCAACGAAGATGATGCTATAGAAGATTAATTACCAAACAATTTTTCAGCTTGCACAATTGATTCAGGTTTACCTACATCCAGAATGATGTCGCCTGAAT
>CAMCBE010000032.1 GCA_945872805.1 Chitinophaga pinensis
AGCCCTTGAAGTATCAACGGGTAAAGTGTATCTATTTAGTCCTGTATATGAAGTACTAAGAACGGGTGCTCTATAGCACCCTACTCATCCATACAGTGCAACCGTGGTGTCCTGTATTTCCTAGAGGGTTTTCGAGGTGTGTGAAATTAAATTTTTTATAAACTAAGATTGCTCGTTTCAATTCCGGAAAGGTTTCAAGATAGATTTTATTATAACCATTTTGTTTTGCTGATACTAGGCATTCATTCATCAGGGTTGCACCTATTCCTGATTGCCTTGCCTCTGGCAAGAGGTACATTTTTACTAGTTCACAGGTGTGTTGAGGAAGTCCGTCGCTTGGGAAAATGCCAGCACCTCCAACTGTTTTTCCTTCTAATTCAGCAATGAAATAAGTTGATAATGGGGTATTGAATAATTCGTAGAGATGATCTGTTGATTCGTCGTAATATACTGTGCCTGGTTTATCTACATTGAATTCTTTTAAGCAGCCTCTGATGATAGCCGCTATAGTAGCATTGTCCTGCTTTGTTATTTTTCTTATCGTAATCATGAATAGAATACTGCTTGATATAAAGAACATGCAGTTCTGTGAAGGTAATAAGTAAGAGATTACTTATTACAATGAAGATTTTTTTCTAGTCATTTGATCCATCACATCTAAATGGGGAAGGGTGATAACGGATAAGAAAATAAAAACCAACGGAAGTGGATCCCAGGTTATATCACTTTTGTTCCAAATTGCTAATGCAATTAGAAATCCTGCCCCTGCTAGAATGCTCATTGGTAGGGATTTGGCCCACATTATCAGCGGGTTCTTTACAATAATGTTGTCCTTCTTATTTAGGAAGTTGAATATTAGCTCGAATGATCTTATTGCATGCCATCCTCCAAAATATAGTGCAAATGCAGGAAGTAGCGGTAGGAATATAGTTATGATTAAAATAACTAATAGGTTTATTAGTCGAGTAATTGGGAATTTAAGTTGATTTGTGAGGTATGCGGTTCCTAACAAAATAACATTAAGCGTTGCTGCAGCAATCAGTATAATCCTGTCGTTATTTATACAGGCCTGCCATAAATGCATGATTAGGTTAGATTTTTTTGAAATTCTAATCAATACTTCAGTTGTTTCTTTTTGGTGCATTAGTAAGATTAGGAGCAGCACAAATGCTCCCCAGCAAAATCTTGAAATAGATAGAAATATTTTTTGATTGACATAGGTGATGTCTGTTTCACCGAAATGCCATGCTGAGATGACAATGAAGAATAGTAGGCTAAGCGCCGGGAAAGTAATCCAGCAAACAGAGTAAATGGCAATGATGAAAAGATATCTTTTTAAAAAGAACGAAAGGGTAAATTTTTTTTTCTGCATCGCGGCAGTATTCTTTGCTACAACATGATCTAGTCCGCCATGTGGGATCCCTGTTAAGAGGAGCATGATTGCGAAATAACTTATTTGAAAGGATGGAGTTAATGCGCCGAAGTACATTTGCCAAATCAGCATAAGCAATCCGATGCCAAGATTAAGCCATGATAAAAGTGCAAATGGATTTTTATTATTGCTAGAATTATTCATTTCTTTCAACTGTGCATCATATTAACTAAAAGGCCTATGTTTTTAACATAGGCCTTTTAGTTTTTTTACGGTGTATTTTACTTTGATTCAGAGCGGCTAAGTGAATATATCACTAGACCAAATCCGATTTTGTTTACAGCGTCACCGATGTTGTAAATGATGTCCATGTTTAGGCCACCAATTCCAAGTGATTCAGCAGACATGCCGAAAAGACCACCTGGAGTTCCAACGATGTATCCCAAAGGATAAATAGCCCATCCAACTAGTACAAACCATCCGAGGGTTTTGTTTGCCTTTGCTACTGCTGGTGAAGAAGCTGTTGCCAATTTAGCAACGTCTCCAAACCATACTAGATAAACAATGTAGAAATAGGCTGCTCCACTGATAACACCCCACATAACACTGCTTTCTATGTAGATTGTTTCTCCGAAATAACCTGCTACCAACATTACAACTGAAGCAAAGATTAGTTTCCAAAGTAGGCCAGTAGTTCCGCCTGCTTTTTTTGTGATCAAGTAAAACTCAACACACATCAATGGAACAGTCAATGTCCAGTCAACGTAACGGAAGAAGGTTGGTGAATCACCTGTTTCGAGGTTGTAACCTCTCATGTAGTAATAGTGAACTGCTGCAATGAAAGTGATCAATCCAGACACCAAAACGGACGTGCGCCATGCTTTGTCTGTAGTGCTCAATTCAAAGAAGAAGAATACCGATGCTGCCATCATGGCCATTGTGCCGATGAAGAAAGTGAATGCGACGTAGTTGTTGGCAGCAACTGCTGTCTCAAGAAAAAGTGGACTCATTGTGTATGGTTTTGGTTAAGAAATGACATATTTGATTTCTGAAACGAAAATCAAATTAACTCTTTTTTATATAAATAGTTTTATGATATGATGGATTTTTTAATTTGTTTAATCTTTTTTATAAATATTGTTTTAAGGTTTAAACAAGTCGAATAGAAGACTCTCTGTACACATGCGATAAGGTCATTTTCGGGTAGTCTTTTATTTTTTTAAAGTAATATTAAGTTTCTTATTAGGCTGGGCCAAACATACCAATCTATTATAGAAAAACCTAAGGATCGTTATGATGAGTAAAGTGTTTTTTGGTTTACAACGGCTGTTTGATAATAAATGATTGGACACAATACAGATAGGGTAGGGCAAGATTTGGTGTCTCCACAACTTCTGTGTTCACTAAATAAGATAGCTTAGGGTGCTATGTTCACTGAGTCAATGTCGCCCCATAAATATAATATTTTTTGAGTAAAATACCTACTAGAGTTATTTATTTTATACACATTCTTAATTAACTGATTATCAATGTTAAATACTAAGAATATTGATGATTTCTTGTTTTACAATGGGATAGCTTGGTTGTATTAACGTTGATTTTTTTGTTTTTTTCATCACTTCTTCCAGATTTTCTGGCATCGGAATAGACTGATTGATGATTTTTTCAACGACTGGTGCAAACTTTAGAGGGTGTGCTGTTCCGAGTATAATGCCCTTGTCTATTTGGTGCTTACTTTGCCAAGCACCCATTGCAGCATACGCCACTGCAGTATGAGGATCTAGAATGATATTTTTGTTTTTATATACTTCAGCAATTGTTGATGTTGTTGCCTCATCTGTATAAGAATAGCTCGTAATATGTTTTTTTATTAATTCATAATCGCCGTTAAATAATTCAAGTATTCGAATGAAGTTACTAGGGTCGCCAACATCCATAGCATTTGAAATTGTTTGTACTGACTCCGATGGAGTATACACACCTGTTTCAAGGTATCTAGTAAACACATCATTCGTATTGCAAGCAGCAATAAATTGTTTTACGGGTAGACCTGAACGTTGTGCAACAAGCCCTGCACATATATTTCCGAAGTTTCCGCTAGGGACTGAAATAACTGGGGCAGATTTTTCTTTCCATTGTGCTAAGGCTAAGGCATAATAGACTTGTTGAGAAAGCCATCGTGAAATGTTGATTGAATTTGCAGAGGTAAGCATACCATAGTTATTCAATTCACTGTCTGCAAATGCCATTTTAACCAATCGCTGACAATCATCAAAATCACCTTCAACCTCAAGGGCATGAATATTCCCACCAAGGGCTGTCAATTGTTTCTCTTGAACTTCACTTACTTTGCCTGATGGATAAAGGATGATTACTTCGGTTCCAGGCACATTATAAAACCCATCTGCCACAGCACCCCCAGTATCACCACTTGTTGCAACGAGTATTATGATCTTTTCATTTTTTTCTCTAGCAAAATAGCCAATGCACCGACTTAAAAAACGGGCGCCAAGGTCTTTGAATGCGAGTGTGGGGCCATGAAATAATTCAAGGCAATATGTATTCTCATCAATTTGGGTCAACGGAAAATCAAATGCCAATGTTTCGTGCATGATCTCCTTTAGCACATTATCTGGAATTGCATTTCCAACATAAGGACGCATGATTTCTACCCCAATAGTTGTCTTATCTAAACCACTCAGGTTATTAATAAAGTCTTTGCTCCATGTTGGAATGAATTCTGGAAAGTATAGTCCTTTGTCCGGTGCTAGTCCATTGATGGTTGCAGTTCTGAAATCAACTGTAGGAGATATTTTATTAATGCTGTAGTAATTCATGAGCACAAATTAAAGGGTGGTGATACCTTTTGTATTTAGTTTGGTTACATAGGTCTTAAATTCAATCCCAACCCTAGTGTAAATATTTTTCATGATCTCTTCTACAATCAACGCAGTTTCTTGGTCTTTATTAAGCATAAATATAGAAGGCCCACTTCCTGAAATTCCACCCCCTAGGGCACCAGCTTCTATGCACTTCGCTTTAACTTCGTCAAATGCAGGAATGAGTATACTCCTCACCGGTTCAATGATGACATCTTCAAGTGATCTTCCAATCAGCGCATAATCCTTTTGCATAAGTCCTGCTACCAATCCAGCTATATTCCCCCATTGTTTAATGGCTTTTTTTAAGGAGATGTCTTCTTTTAGAATTTGCCTTGCGTCAGACGTTTTTACTTCAATCTGTGGGTGCACTACTGAAATGAATAATTCTGGAGCATCTATCTTAATGATATCAAGTGGATGGATAGATCTAATAAGGGTAACCCCACCAAGTAAACATGGGGTTATATTATCTGCATGTTTTACGCCACTCGCTACTTTCTCACCGTTCATTGCGAACTTGATTAAGTCTTCGTTAGAAAATGCATTCTCTATTAATTTATTTGCAGCATATACTGCACCTGCTGCACTAGCTGCACTAGATCCCAGACCACTTCCTGGTTTAATTCTTTTATCTATCGTTAATTCAAAACCAAGTTCATTTTCATAGGCTTCCATGAGTGCCAACAATGCAGCACCGGCTACATTGTCTTCCGGTCTTTCTGGAAGTCCGTATTCATCGATGTGCTTGATGGTAAGTCCAGGCGAATCTTTACGAGTCAGGGTCATTACATCATATGGTTCCTCAAGCGCTAGACCAAGGATATCAAATCCGCAAACAAGGTTGGCGATGGTTGCCGGGGCTTTAATGGTGATTGTCTTTTCCATGGAATAATATTAATTATTGATCGAACGAAGAATATCTGCAAATACACCACTTGCTGTTACCTCTGCTCCAGCCCCTGCACCTTTCACTACGAGTGGTTGATCGCTGTATCGTTCTGTATTAAACAAAACAATATTATCCTTTCCATATAAGTGATACATTTCGCTCTCTCCTTGTATATGTTGTAATCCAACTGATGCCTTGCCATCTTTGTACGAGGCAACAAATTTTAATTTTGCATTGTTTTTATTGGCATCCTCATAAAGAGAAGCAAAGTGTTTTTCATGCACTTCAAGTTCTTTGTAAAAATCCTCGACACTTCCATTCATACATGATGCAGGCAAGAATGAATTGCATGCTATATCGTCCATTTCTAACTTAATGCCAGACTCTCGAACCAAGATCATGATTTTTCTCATCACATCCATGCCGCTTAAGTCTAACCTCGGATCTGGTTCTGTATATCCTTCATCCTGTGCTTCTTTTACCACCTTAGCAAACGTCCTGCTGGTATCATAATTATTAAATACAAAATTGAGTGTACCGCTTAATACAGCATCAATTTTATTTATTTTGTCTCCACTTCTTGTCAAGTCATTTAATGTTCCAATGATAGGGAGTGCTGCTCCTACGTTGGTTTCGAAAAGGAATTTACAGTTGTAGGATACTGCCATTTCTTTGAGCGACTTGTATAGATCGTATTTACTTGATGCGGCTATTTTGTTGCACGCTACTACGGACATGCTTTTTTTAAGGGCGAGTTCATATAATTCCGGGATGTTTGCATTGGCAGTCATGTCTATCATTACACTGTTTCTCAAGTTCATGCTAGTCATGCTTTGCACAAATACTATTGGATTTGCTTTATCTGCTTTTTCTAAGGTGCTTTCCCATTCTGTTGAGGAAATACCTTTTTCGGAGATAATCATCTTTCTGCTGTTGCACAAACCGATGATGTTTATTTTAAGGAGTTGAATTGCTTCAATTTTATCTGCTTGTAAGAATATTTGTCGAATCAACTTTTTTCCAACATTTCCCGTACCAATGATGAAAAGGTTTAGTTCTTTTTTTGTGTTTTCAAAAAAAGCTTCGTGCAGTACGTTTAATGCTTTTCTGCTTTCAGCTGTTTTGATGACGGTCGAAATATTTCGTTCATTTGATCCTTGTGCAATAGCGCGTATATTGATACCATTTCTTCCTAAGGCCGAGAACATTCTTCCGCTAATACCAGGATGGCTTTTCATTTTATCGCCAACAAGTCCAAGGATAGAGAGATCTTCTTCCACTAGTATGGGCTTGATGATTCCTGTGGAAATTTCTTCTTTAAAAGTATCACTCAGCGTTTTTAAAGCGAGGGTTGAATTGTTATGATTTACTCCTACACAAATTGAATGTTCTGATGCGCCTTGTGTAATAAGTATAATATTTATGCCAGCATCATTTAACGAGCTAAACATTTTTTTAGAAAAACCAGGAACACCAATCATTCCACTACCTTCTACATTGACTAGTGATATATTGGTGAGGTTTGAAATTCCTTTAATGATCTCGTCTGTATGTACTTCTTCGTTTGAGATATTTGTGCCTTCACGTTCGGGAGAAGCAATTGATTTTATATGAATTGGCAATCCTTTCTTAAGAATTAATTCCATTGCCGGAGGGTAGAAGATAGTCGCTTCGAAGTGGGATAATTCCATCGCCTCTTCATAGTTGATTTGTTTAATAATACGGGCATTGTTAACTAATGCCGGATCTGCTGTCATCATCCCTGTAGATAAGGTCCATATTTCCAATACCGATGGATCTAATAGGGTAGATATTACTGATGCGCTGATGTCTGCTCCTCCTTTGCCTAGGTGTACATTGCTTTGGGTCATTGATTTTGCAATCGCCCCAGGCAAAATAATAGCTTCTAATCCGTTTTCGAACTTTATGTTGCTGAGGTTTTTAGCCGTTGCGGGACTATTCAATAATTTTATTTTCTGGCTATTATCAAAAACAAGGTATTCTCTTGCATCAACCCATGATGAATGTATTCCTTCTGATTTGATGCATGCCGCCAATAGGTATGAGCTAAGTATGGATCCATAGCAGCGAATGCTTTCGATGGCACTTTCCGGACTTTCTCCGAGTAGTGAGATGCCTTTATATAAGTTGTCTATTTCATTGAAGCGTTGCTTTAGAAAACTCAATACACTGCTTTGTTCTTGTACAGGGATGAGTGCCCTTGCAAAATCTAAATGTTCAGTTTCAAGGCTTGATAACAAGTCTAGGTAAGTAGCATTCTTTTGAACTGCCAATGCGGCTATGCTGATTAAGCTTTCTTCTGTGGGATGGTTAGAAGGTATAACTATGGCAAGAGTATCCTTTTTTACCTGGGTGGTAATGATTTCAACGGCTTTTTTGTATCCTTCTTTGTTTGAAAACAGATTGCCTTCGAATTTTAAAACTTTCATGATATTAATGATATTGTATGATGGATTTTAGGAATCCTGTTTGTGTTTTAGCAAATGCCCTTTGGTAATATGGAATTATTCAACCCTAACGGGTTGTTGTAGAGAACGTGGCAGTTATTACAGTTATTGTCTGCAATGGAAATAATGTAATATGTTGGTGTGTTTCTGCCATAGTTTTGAAGTTCAAAGTTAAGGAGAAAGAGGTATTTGCGATTTTTTTTTTATTTTTACGGGATTGCCCGCCTTAATACCATTAATATAACAACATGTATCAATCATCAGCCCTGGAAATGCGGAAGTTTAATAATGAGGTGGGCATCAAGTTTCAACTCTATAATAGCCTATTTACCTCCCTTCCTTTTCATAAAATTGAGAAGACAGGCATTCTTCTTTCTTTGCTTCAGTCTAATTGTGAGGAAGGATTCAAGAAGAAGATGAGTCCTCTTGAAATTCTTGCGGATTTCTTTACTCGCCATACCACGTATACTAACGAACAGCAGCAACTAGACCTTCTGTTTAGGGTTGTGCAATATGTTGAGCGTCAGGTGGTGCTTTTTGATGCCTTAGAGGATGCCGCATTCCCCCGGTTAAATGATATGAAGGGGTTGGGTACGCTGAAGCATCTTGAAGGAGAAGTAGGGCAGCATGATAAAGGGTTGGCATTACAGAAAAAGTTAAAAGAATTTGCTGTTCGATTGGTGTTGACAGCCCACCCTACCCAGTTTTATCCAGGATCAGTGTTGGGTATTATTAATGACTTGTCTAAGGCCATTGCAGAAAATGATTTAAATCAAATTAATATCTTCCTTCAGCAATTAGGTAAAACACCCTTTTTTAATAAGATAAAGCCCACTCCATTCGATGAGGCGATTAGTCTTGTATGGTATCTTGAAAATGTATTTTATGCTGCCAGTGGTAAAATTGTATCATCATTAAAAAATCAATACCCTGATTCTTTCGATCCATCTAATCCAATTATCAATATGGGTTTTTGGCCTGGTGGTGATCGCGATGGAAATCCATTCGTTACCAGTGATATTACCTTAAGTGTGGCTGAGGCACTTCGTGGTAGTATTATAAAATGTTATTACCTCGATATTAGAAAACTGAGGAGACGATTGACGTTTGAAGGGATTGAAGGCAAGTTGATTGACTTAGAAAAAAAGCTTTATAATAATATTTTCATTCCTGGACAGCGAACTAACCTTTCTAAAGAAGAGATTTTAAAAACCTTACACGAGATAAGGGAAACGATTGTCTATAATCACAACAGTCTCTTCTTGAATCTAGTCGACGGATTAATAAGCAGGGTACAGTTATTTGGATTACATTTTGCGTCATTGGATATTCGTCAGGATAGTGCCGTGCATACTAAAGTTATTAAAGAACTTTCCACCCATGTCAATACAGGTAAAGTTGCTTATGGTGATATGAGTGATGAAGAAAAGATTAAATGGCTTTCCTCATTAAATACAAGTATAGAAGCAACGCCCGAGATGGATTCTATTGTATCAGATACTTTACAGTCAGTAAAAAGCATAAAAGATATTCAAAGCTTTAATGGTAAGGCAGGATGTGAGCGTTATATCATCAGCCAATGCAATAGTGCTGTGAATGTTTTAGAAGTATTTGGGCTCTTTGTTTTCGGCGGTTGGAAAAGAGATGCTATTTCGGTGGATATCATTCCTCTTTTTGAAACGATTGACGACTTAAAGAAGGCTGCAAAAGTGATGAGTGAATTGTATAGTTTTCCATTATATAAAGATCATTTAAAACGTCGTGGCCAACGCCAGACTGTAATGCTTGGTTTCAGCGATGGAACGAAAGATGGTGGATACATGATGGCAAACTATAGTATTTACCAAGCCAAGCAGGAATTGACATCTGTTTCAGCAAAATTCGGCATTGATATCATCTTTTTTGATGGAAGGGGAGGTCCGCCTGCACGAGGTGGTGGAAAGACACATAAGTTTTATGCTTCAATGGGTAGTGATATCGCGAATAAAGAAATTCAGTTGACCGTTCAAGGACAAACTGTTAGTTCAAATTTTGGGACTACCGATGCAGCACAATTTAACATTGAACAGTTGATCAATGCGGGGATTGGCAATGATCTTTTTTCTGATGGGAAAAGCACATTTAGCGATCAGGAAAAAGACTTGATGCAGCAACTAGCTGACGAAAGTTATAAGTCATATAAGAGCTTAAAAGAACATCCACATTTTTTAGATTACTTAGTGCATGTAAGTCCACTTCGATTTTATGCAGAAACAAATATAGGGAGTAGACCAACAAAGAGAGGTGCTACCTCAACATTGTCTTTGAATGATTTGAGGGCAATACCTTTTGTGGGTGCATGGAGTCAGTTGAAGCAAAATGTGACGGGGTATTATGGTGTTGGCACTGCCTTAAAAACAATGGATGATCTTGGTGTGATGCCTGACCTCAGGGCGTTGTACAGGCGTTCGGCATTTTTCAGGACGTTGATTGATAACTGTGAAATGGCGATGAAAAAATGCTTTTTCCCGTTGACGGCATTTATTGCGGATCATCCAATTTATGGGGAACTCTGGAGAAGTATTGAAGCGGAATTTGAACTTACGAAGCGATACATCCTAATGCTTTCTGGAAAAACTGAATTGATGGCAGATTATCCGATAGAGCGAATTTCTATACAAACCCGCGAGCGAATCGTACTTCCGTTAACGACCATTCAGCAATATGCTATCACTAAAGTGAGGGAGATGGATGAAAAAAATATTGAATCGCCTACAAGAAAGGCCTATGAGAAGTTGGTGATGCGTTGTTCTTTCGGCATTATTAATGCGGGAAGGAATTCGGCCTAGCGAGGCGTGAGATATTAGATTTGAGACATGAGGCTGTTGACTCTCAACTTGTATCTCACACCTCACTTCTTGTCTTAGTCTGCATCTTTAAGATAGTTGATGTTTAACTTTTTTTCAACCCGCTCAAAGATACATATTACACCAACCAATAATAGGGTTAGTACAATTGGAATTAAGTATAAATTCCTTCCGATAAGTATGCTTATTCCACTCATTGCCCAAATGAATGCAGCGGTGGTTACACCTGTAACTTTATTATCTGATTTCACGATGGCGCCAGCACCCCCAAAGCCAATTCCGGTATCTATTTGTCCAATAATTCTAGTAGAGTCGATTATTGGGTATTTTTCGGCGAGGTAAAATCCAATCCATGCATAGAGGTGCAGCCAATTCATTTGTTTTTTTAATGATTCTACTATTTTGTGTTAATATTTTATAATAAAAGGCATTCTTTATTTAACTTCATGCAAAGAAATTTTTTATGAATATTTTTGTTGCAGGTCTTCCTTACGATCTTGATG
>CAMCBE010000033.1 GCA_945872805.1 Chitinophaga pinensis
TTTATCATGTTCATCTCCATCAGGCACTGCCCTAATCATCATAATTTCTACATTGTTAGCAATACCTACAATGCCAATTTTATTTTTTCGGTCTGCTGCAATGATTCCAGAAACATGTGTGCCATGTTCTGATCTAGTTGCCATAACATCATTATTGCCATAGTAGCGATCATTTACATCGTCATAGTTGTCTTGAACAACAGCGCCGCGGTAATCAATTGGTTCTTTTTCAACGGCAAGCATTTTTGTTTTTTCCTGTTCATAGAAGTCAAACAATTCTTTTAATACAAAGCTATTGGGTTGATCCATTTGTCTTGTTTGTTGAAAAATACCCAACATGGCTTTCTTAGATTTTATTTCAATTGCACTGACCGCTTTGAAATTTTCTAATTCATCTCCTGTATAGGTATTTTTCCCAAAGGATATTTTAATAACGCTATCAGCGATAGGTAGTTTCGTAACTACATCTTTTAAAATCATAACATATAAAGAGGCTTCTTTTGCCTGTATTTCAAGAATTTCTTTTGCTTTTTTGAAGTTTTTAAAATCAAAAAGTTGTTCGTTACTTAACGAATTTTCTTCTATGGATTGATTTTCGAATAGTTTTTTAAACTTATAATAAACCCTTGCTCCTTCATAACTATCTTTTGTTACATTTTTCCCATCTCTACCACCAATGAAATTCCATCCGTATACATCATCTACATATCCATTATGGTCATCATCAATTCGATTGCCCGGAATCTCATTTTTGTTTTTCCACAAAATGGATTTAAGGTCTTCATGCAGTGTATCCACTCCAGAATCTATTACAGCTACAATGATTTTTCGTTTAGGTTTTAATGTAGCTAAAATAGTGGCATAGGCTTTGTCTACACTTGTACCATAGGTGCCGGATATGTTGAAATCACTCAACTGCCAATCTCGTTTAGTAGAGGCCGTATCTTTTTGTGCGAATGATGTATAGTGTACTAAAATGAGAAATGCTAGTGCAATACTAAAAACTACTTTTTTCATTTTATTTATTGAATATGAAAGGTAACATTTTTCAAAATTGAGGTCTACGTGAACATATCATTTAAGAAAATTTTACAACTTGAAATGTATACCTTGTGCTAGCGGTAGTGTATTACTGTAATTGATGGTGACCGATTGTCTCCTCATATACGCTTTCCAAGAATCACTTCCGCTTTCTCTTCCACCACCAGTTTCTTTCTCACCACCAAATGCCCCTCCAATCTCTGCACCACTTGTCCCAATGTTAACATTGGCTATGCCGCAATCACTTCCATTCGCTGAAAGAAAGTATTCTGCGTTTCTAAGGTTTAGTGTCATGACTGAAGAAGATAGACCCTGAGGAACATTGTTTTGTATAAAAACGGCCTCTTCAAGGGTACTATATTTCATTAAATAGAGAATGGGAGCGAAGGTTTCTTTTTTCGCAATTTCTATAGAAGAGTGAACCTCTGCTATGCATGGTTTTACATAACAATTGCTTTCAAACGCAGGACCCTCAAGTATTCCACCTTCGATGATAAACGTTCCACCTTGCTCAGTGATGGCTTGTATAGTATGTAGGTATTGATCAACGGCTGCTTTATCAATTAGTGGACCCATGTGATTAGATTGCAATAGGGGATTGCCAATTTTAATTTGTCCATAAGCATGAACTAATTGTGCCTTAAATTTTTCATAGATGCTCTCATGAATGATCAATCTTCTTGTTGTTGTACAACGTTGTCCCGCTGTTCCTACAGCCCCAAATACGGCTGCATTAAGTGCGATATTCAAATCTGCGTCCTCAGCAATAATAATAGCATTATTACCACCAAGCTCTAATAATGATTTTCCAAACCTAGATGCTACTGCTACACCTACAGATCGCCCCATATTCGTTGATCCTGTTGCAGAGACTAGTGCGATTCGCGTATCATGTGCCATCAACTCACCAATCTGTCGGTCACCATTTATAAGAGATATAACTCCCTCAGGAATGTTGTTTTCTGTTAACACATCTTTTATGATCTCTTGACATGCAATGGCTGTTAACGGTGTTTTTTCAGAGGGTTTCCATATGCAGACATTTCCACAAACCAACGCAATCATTGCATTCCAGCTCCACACAGCCACTGGAAAATTAAATGCAGTGATAATTCCAACTACCCCCAACGGATGCCATTGCTCATACATCCTATGTCCTGGTCGCTCACTTTGTGTAGTCATACCGTAAAGTTGACGTGATAATCCTGTTGCAAAATCACAGATATCGATCATCTCTTGTACTTCACCAAGACCTTCTTGCAAGCTCTTCCCCATTTCATAACTAACGAGTTGTCCTAAACTTGATTTTTTACTGCGCAACGTGTTGCCAATTTGCCTTACAATATCCCCACGTTTAGCAGCAGGCCAGTTTCTCCAACTTGAGAATGCTTTTAATGAAGCCTCAATGACTTCATCATATTCTTTTGCAGAGGTTGTATTTATGGATTCAATTAGTTTTCCATCAACAGGTGAAAAGGATGATAATATTTCCTTCTCCCCATCAAGCCAAGTTAATCCAGTAGAGGTTCCTTTATGTTGGCTTGTGATGTGTAAGTCAGTTAAAATTTCAGACAAAATCATGGTTGCGTATTTTTGTTTTTATTTAAAATTGACATTAATCCCATAGAAATTGGACCAAAAATAATGAGTAGAAGCGTTTGTAGTGACCAAATTAGCCATCCAAAAGCTAGTCCAACAACTTGGTTGATTCCATAAAACCCGAGTGTTTTTTGTACTGCCAATTGATAGGCTCCAATTCCACCTTGTGTCATAATCATGGCAAAACTACCAAAGGTTAAGATCGTAATTGATGGTATCCAGCCTAGATCAGTAAGTTCATTCAGCGCCATAAATCCTATCTTGATGCTCGATAAATATAGAAACCAAATCAAAAATGTATAGAAGAAGAACAACGGCTTATTTTTTAAGTGCCTTATGCTCATAAGACCTTCTTTAGCCCCTAGAACTAGCGCTTTGATTTTTGCAATTCGTTTTTGAGAAGCCATTTTCTTGAATAACCATCCAATTAGAAAGAGTAAAACGAAAATCAATATACTATAAATAGTGAGTTGGTAAACATCAATTGATATTTTTTGAACAAATTTTGTCCATAACTCCTTGGCATATTCTCCTACAACATGAAACTGAGATGCGATAGTTATACTGATAACGAGAACTAGGCAAATAACGTCAACAATTCTTTCAGCAACCATCGTTCCAATTAATTGATTTACAGGTATTTTTTCGTACTTACCTAGCATAGTACATTTCATCAATTCACCCAATCGAGGAAACAATAGATTAAAGAAGAATCCAATGATCACAGCAAAAAACACATTGCTGTTTTTAGGGGTATAGGAGAGTGGGGCGATCAGCATTTTCCAGCGAAGTGCTCTTATATAATGGCTTAAGACAACAATCACCATACAGGGTAAAACAATCAGGGGATTGGATGTATAAATCAAGTTTTTAACGGCATAGATCTCGGTTGTTGATAAGGATCGGGTTGTAATCCAAAGAAGAAAAACACCTAAAAACAGGAACAATATAAATTTTATGAAACTAGAAATAGTGCCTTTTGACATAGGTATTTAAATGGGTTTCAAGGGTAAAGTTACCCAAAATGGTATTTTATGGAAGTCTGTTTTTCAATGATTTATGCAAAGGTACCCATAATAAGCATTTACAATAACAGGGCAATTCAGTTAAAATTCCTTATTTTTGCACACTTTCATTGCCTTTTTTAACACAACAAAATGGTCACAAAGAAAAGAATTCTCTTTATAGCCAACGAAATGTCTCCGTATCTAGAACTCACTGAGTTCTCGGAGCTTGTCAACAGGCTGGCCATTAAAGCAAATGATACCGGTTTTGAGGTAAGGTGCATTATGCCTCGATTTGGTACCATAAATGAAAGACGTCACAGATTACATGAAGTAGTTAGACTATCTGGTATCAACATTACTATCGAAAATGATGACTACCCACTACAAATTAAAGTAGCTTCTCTTCCAAATGCAAGATTACAAGTTTATTTTTTAGATAACGAAGACATGTTCAAGCGTAAATATGTCTTTCAGGATGAAAATGAAAAGTGGTACGATGATAATGGAATTCGATCCATTTTCTTTTGCAAAGGCGCTCTTGAAACAGTTAAAAAATTTGGTTGGCCTCCTGATATTATTCACTGCAGTGGTTGGATGACAGGATTAATCCCATTGTTTTTAAAGACGGCCTATAAGAAGGAACCTGTTTTTAGCAATAGTAAAATCTTATATACAATAGGTCAAAATACATTTGAAGAGTCTCTTGGTGCTGATTTCAATAAATTAGCACTCATAAATGCAAGTATTAAGGATAAAGATCTTGAGCCATATACTGGGTCTAATAATTTCTCTATTTTCAAAGGAGCTGCATCATATGCAGATGCCATTTCATTTGGTGACAGTGAAGTGGATAAAAAATTGCTTGATGCATTTTCAAAGCCAAAAGGAAAGAAAGTTATTTCGTACAATCCTGACTCCGATTTAACAGAGTATTTACAATTGTATAACGACCTTGCAATCAAGTAACTGAATTGCCAAAACGCATAAAAAATCGTACGTGAGTCATTGTAAATTTCTGAATATCTTTTTCCTCTTTATTGTTGTTTCTTTTTTCTCTTTTTGTACTAAAATTAAGAGTACCGATATCGGTGCAGACTTAATCCCTCAGATTGATAATATAAATACATTTGATACCAGTTTTGAGGTTGTGGCTAACAATAGCATTAGTCCAGATTCTCTTCTTCCTAGTTTAAGTAGAGATCAAGTAGGGGATGTCGGCCAATTTATGCTGGGTTATGTTTCCCATAATCCTCAGTTCGGAACAACCAAAGCTTCAATTTTTCTTGAATTGAAACCTACTGCGTATCCCTACAAATTTGAAAATGTTCCGGATAGCTTGTATCTAGACTCTGTAGTACTTTGCCTAAAGTATCGGTTCTCATTCGGTGATACCAACGCCTTGCAATCGGTTACTGTTCAGAAAATCACTGAAATGTTGAAGCCAGATTCAGCCTACCAAACCAACAAAGTTGTTGCTTATTCACAAGTGATAGGAACAAAACAATTTCTACCCGCATCACTAAATGATTCACTTATTACAACCAGAGAAAGAACAAGTAATCAATTGAGAATCAGGTTGAATGATGATTTTGGAAATGAACTTCTTAAAATAGATACAGTTGGTTTAAGTCCATACAAGAATGATTCCTTGTTCCGCAATTACTTCAAAGGTTTCGCGATTGTACCAGAAACTGGAGGTAGTGGTTCAGCTGCAAATGGTTTAATGAGTTTCTCGATAAGCGATACAGCAACATACCTGCGTTTTTATTACCGCTATACTAAAAACGGCAGACAAGATACCTCGGCAAAGAATTTCAAGTTCAATAGCTATGGAGCTTTGTCCGCCAGCGTAAATCATATTGAACGCAACTACTCAGGTAGCGAAATGACCCAACACTTAGGAGTAAAACCCGGTGGTGATAGTCTTGTTTATATTCAAGCAGCACCAGGTACCTATAGTCTACTACGCATACCAGGATTGAATGAATTTAAGTCTAGAAAAGGAAATGTCATGATCCACTTAGCTCAATTGAGCATGGATGAAGTTCAAACACCAGGTTCTCAATCGAACATTTTTTATGCACCGTTGTATATGTATCCAGAGATTTTTGACACTACACTGAATTCTTTTTATCCATTTTTTGATGATGCTTTTGTCAATGGTAACTATGACAATACAGCATTTGGTGGATTCAGGAAATTCAATCTTGATAATACTAAACTCGTCGCTCACTACGATATGAACGTAACCCGTCATGTGCAAAGCATTATAACTAGGAATTCGCCCAATATGCCCATCAAGCTTTCTGCACCCAAAACAGTACGGTATAATGATCTATACATAACCTTCTCACAAAATAGTTTGGCGACGGGTAATGTCGTCCTCGGAGGAGGTAACCATTCGTCTAAAAAAATGAAATTGCGCGTTGTTTACTCAAAACTTTGATTTTTAATATCTTTACAGCATAAATAAACTATATGCCTTATCTATTTACATCAGAAAGTGTTTCGGAAGGACATCCGGATAAAGTAGCAGATCAAATTTCAGACGCATTAATTGACAACTTCTTGGCTTTTGACCCGATGGCAAAAGTAGCTTGTGAAACCTTAGTTACAACAGGACTAGTTGTGTTAGCTGGAGAAGTTAAAGCCAATTGCACACTGGATGTTCAAAAAATTGCCCGTGATGTAATTTCAAAAATTGGGTATACCAAAAGTGAATACATGTTCGAGGCAAATTCATGTGGTATTTTATCTGCTATCCATGAACAATCTGCTGATATAAATCGTGGTGTAGAGAGAAAGAAGAAAGAAGATCAAGGTGCAGGTGATCAAGGGATGATGTTTGGTTATGCAACCAATGAAACTGAAAATCTAATGCCTCTCGCTTTAGATTTAGCACATAAGATTCTTATCGAATTAGCCGATATCAGAAGAGAGAAAAAATCAAAAATGCCTTATTTAAGGCCAGACGCTAAGAGTCAAGTAACTATCGAGTATGATGATAACGACAGACCAACTCGAATAGATGCTATTGTTGTATCTACACAACATGATGACTTTAATAAGAATGATCAAAAAATGCTCGATCAGATTAAAAAAGACATCATCAATATCGTTATTCCAAGAGTGAAAGCAAAAAGCAAAAAGGACGTTCAGAAACTTTTCAATACTGATATTAAGTATCATATTAATCCAACTGGAAAATTTGTGATAGGCGGTCCACACGGAGATACCGGTTTAACTGGTCGCAAAATAATCGTAGATACCTACGGTGGTAAAGGTGCTCATGGTGGAGGTGCTTTTAGTGGTAAAGATCCATCAAAAGTGGATAGAAGTGCTGCATACGCGGCACGCCATATTGCTAAAAATATGGTTGCTGCTGGTGTTGCTGATGAAATCCTAGTACAAGTTTCATATGCAATCGGTGTAGCAAAGCCAATGGGCATTTTCGTTGACACCTATGGAACGTCAAAAGTATCTTTGACAGATGGTGAAATTGCTTCAAGAGTTGAAAAACTTTTCGACATGAGACCTTATGCTATTGAAACGAGATTGAAATTGCGCAATCCAATTTATCAAGAGACAGCTGCATACGGTCATATGGGTCGTAAAAACGAAATTGTTAAAAAGTCGTTTGATATACCCGGTGGCGGTAAAAAAGTAGTTGAAGTGGAGCTATTCACTTGGGAGAAATTAGATTTTGTAGACAAAGTGAAATCTGCATTCAAAATCAAATAATTTTTTACATAATTATATCAGAAACCCTCAATTACCCGAGGGTTTCTTTTTTTAATCTACTATGAAAAATCAATTAAACAATTGGACAATACGTAAAGAAAAAATTCAGTACGATAATCCATGGATTAAGGTTACTGAATATGATGTACTCACGCCAGGAGGATCAAAAGGGATTTATGGTAAAGTTCACTTTAAAAATATAGCCATTGGAGTAGTACCAATAGATAATCAAGGAAATATTTATTTAATAGGGCAGTATAGGTTTCCAATTGATAAATATTCAATTGAAATTCCTGAAGGGGGTGGACCTTTGGGAATTGATCCATTAGAAAGTGCCATCCGTGAATTAAAGGAAGAGACAGGATTGACGGCTAATTCTTGGGAAAAAATTCTTGAAATGCATTTGTCTAATTCCGTTTCTGATGAATTATCAATAGTGTATCTTGCAAGAGATCTTATGATAGGTGAGGCTGAACCGGAAGAAACTGAAAAGCTAGATATAATCAAAATGCCATTTGCCGAAGCATATCAAAAGGTCTTGAATTTTGAAATTACAGATTCAATCACTGTGGCTTCAATTTTGAAGATGAAAATTATGTTTTTAGAAACTGAAACAAAATAAATGTCTAGATCAACAAATATAATCGGCCGTCAACCAGTTCTTGAAGCGTTAAGAGATGGAAAGCAATTGGAACGAATTTTTATTCAAAAAAATATTGGTGGAGAAGGCATAGATGAAATAAAAGTATTGGCACAGAAATTACAAGTACCTATAAACGCTGTCCCAATTGAAAAACTTCATTCTCTTACAAGAGCTAACCATCAAGGAGTAATTGCTATCAATAGCATAATTGATTATTATGACCTTCAAGAATCGATTGACCTCATTGTTCAAAATGGGTCTATCCCCCTCTTTGTAATGCTTGATGGAATAACCGATGTTAGAAATATTGGTGCTATTGCAAGAACTGCTATATGCTGTGGTGCACAAATTATGATTATCCCCGATAAAGGTATTGGCGCCTTAAATGAAGAGGCCGTAAAATCATCTGCAGGGGCACTTCAAAAAATAATAGTATGTAGGGTAGGTAGTTTGTTGAAGGCCATTGATACACTTCACTTAAATGGTATATCTGTTTTTACTGCTGAAATGAAATCTGAAAAAATGGTTTTTGAGTTAGATTATACCGTTCCATGTTGTATCATTATGGGAAGTGAAGATAAAGGAATACAGCCCTATTTGTTAAAATCAGCCGACACTCGTTTTACGATTCCGATGCAAGGGAAATTTGATTCATTCAATGTGGGTATCGCCACAGGAATCATATTCTTCGAAGCAAATAAACAACGCATGTTTCCAGTCTCTGAACATAAATAGTAGGTTGTATGGAATTTCGCTTGCCCCTAGATCCCCCACAAATTAATCCCAAAATAAAGATTACGGA
The DNA here is from genome assembly GCA_945872805.1 of Chitinophaga pinensis. GTDB lineage: Bacteria > Bacteroidota > Bacteroidia > Chitinophagales > Chitinophagaceae > Pollutibacter. The sequence continues at coordinate 8,834 of CAMCBE010000033.1, forward strand.
TCGTATTATGCTCATGGGATCTTGTTTTACTGAACATATGACAGCAAAACTTAATCAAGTTAAGTTCAACACACTACAAAACCCAAATGGTATTCTCTTTAATCCGAATAGTATTGCGAAAGCACTTAATTCTTATATCGAATCTAACTACATAGATGATTCTTCGCTTTTTGAAATGAACACATTATGGAATCATTGGGATTTCCACTCGTCATTAAGTCAACCTACTTCGTTAGATGCCGTTGAAAAAATAAATCAACATATGCATGCTGGTCATCATTTTCTAAAGGGAGCAAATTGGTTGATCATAACATTTGGATCAGCCTTTGTTTATCAATTAAAGAACGGAGAAATCGTTGCAAATTGTCATAAAGCACCTGCTGAATTATTTATCAAGCAAATGCTTTCGATTGATGATGTTGTCAATTCGTATACATCGTTAATCAATCAGATTCGCGCCTTTAATCCAGGACTTAATATCATGTTCACGGTCAGTCCAGTAAGACACGTAAAAGAAGGGTTTGTCGAAAATAATCGAAGTAAATCGGTCCTGCTACTTTCTATTGAAAAAATCGTTTCCTCCTTTAGTAATTGCTTTTATTTCCCTTCATATGAATTGATTATTGATGATTTGCGGGACTATCGGTTTTATGCAGAAGACATGGTGCATCCTAATTATTTGGCCACAAATTATGTTTGGGAAAAATTTAGTTCAGCTTGTATTGACGGAAAAAGTCGTGAAATCTTCAAAGACATCGAGCAAATTAACAATGCCCTTCGGCATCGTCCACTTCATCCAGATTCAACTGAACATAAAATATTCAGAGAGAAAACATACTCTGTGATTAAGTCGTTGTCAGATAGGTTGCCCAGCATCAATTGGGATGTAGAACTTCAATTTTTCAAAGATTGAGATCAATTATAATGTTTATCTTTAAGTGACAACAATAGTTATGAAATACGTACTATTCATATTATTTCTTTTATTGAATACAGCAATTGTATTTGTCCTGGATAGTAGAACCGTACTCCCTCTTCCATTGGGTAAATTTTTAAGTGTTCAAGAAGGCGTTTGGCAAAATGCGGAACCAGCCAATATTGATTTTAATGCTAATATTAAACTCGAAGGAATACAAGGTAAAGCTGATGTTTACTTTGATGAACGCTTAGTGCCTCACATTTTTGCAGAACAGGAAAATGATGCTTATTTTATTCAGGGATTTATCCATGCTAAATTTAGGTTATGGCAAATGGAGTTTCAGACGCATGCTGCAGCAGGTAGGATAAGTGAAATAGTTGGCGATAAGGCTATCAATTATGATAAAACACAAAGACGAATCGGAATGGTATTTGCTGCAGAAAATGCACTTGCTGAAATGGAAAAAGATCCAGTTTCAAAAAGTGCAATTGATGCATATACTGCAGGTATTAATTCCTATATAGATCGATTAAATAGCAGTCAACTTCCCATTGAATATAAACTACTTGGTTATGTACCTGAACATTGGACAAATTTAAAAACAGCGTTGTTCACGAAGCAAATGACCAATAATTTAGCTGGATATGATCGAGATTTCGAATTCACCAATGCCCTAAAAGTTCTTGGACAAGAGAATTTCAAGATCTTATATTCTGATCTTCCGGATTCTCTTTACCCTGTAATACCCAAGGGCACGGTTTATGCTGCGCAAAATGAACCCCTAACGCCTCCAGCCACGGTTGATTCTTTGTATTATAATAGAAAGGACACAATTCATTTAGCAGAAGAATTTAAGCCTAATCCTTCAAACGGCAGCAATAACTGGGTATTAGCCGGCTCTAAAACAAAAAGTGGTAAACCCATATTATGCAATGATCCTCATTTGGGTTTAACCTTACCTTCTATTTGGTTTGAAATGCAGATTAATACACCAGAATACAATTCCTA
>CAMCBE010000034.1 GCA_945872805.1 Chitinophaga pinensis
AGGTGATATAGCAGAAACAAAAGCAATTTTGGGTGTATTTGGAGATCATGCATATCAACTAAGTATAAGTTCTACCAAATCAATGACAGGTCACCTGCTTGGTGCGGCGGGTGTTATTGAAGTTATCGCTTGTATTTACTCCGTGATGCATGATATTGTTCCCCCAACCATCAATCACTTTACAGATGATGATGCTCTAGACCCTAAATTAGACCTCACTTTTTGGAAACCCAAGAAGAAAATTATTAGAGCAGCCCTCAGTAACACATTTGGGTTTGGTGGCCATAATGCTTCTCTCATCGTAAAGAAGTATCTTTAGTTATCTGAACGTCTTTCCCTAAATTATTGGCAGGATATCAGTCCAAATAAAGTAATTCTTCGCAGGGTGTTTTATAGAATACAATATTTTTTTAGTAGCAAAAGCAAGCAGGCGTTTCTTCGTCAGTTATGCAATCTTCTTGGTTTTATGCCAGGCAAAATTTCTTTATATTCTTCTGCACTTTCTCATCGGTCAATAAAAGAAAAAGCTACTGACAATAATGAGCGACTTGAATACTTAGGCGATGCTATTTTAGGTGGAATTATTGCAGACTATCTCTTTAGAAAATATCCATACAAGGGTGAAGGATTTCTTACCGAGATGAGGAGTAAGATGGTTAATAGGCAGACGTTAAATGAAATTGCATTAAAGATGGGGCTGAAGAAACTCACTTCGTTTAACAAGAGTGATAGCTCATTGAAATCCAGTCAAATCTTTGGTAATGCGTTAGAAGCCTTGATAGGAGCCGTTTACATGGACAAAGGCTATAAGGCAACAAAGAACTGGGTATTAAAAAAAATCATCATCCCACACCTAGTGGCAGAAGATTTGGAATTGCTAGAGATCAATCAAAAAAACAAATTATACAGTTGGGCTAACCGTAATGGAAAACTGTTAGAGTTTGAAACCCTTGAGGAAAAAATGGAAAATGGGCGTAGGTTGTTTAAAGTTGGGGCTATGTTAGATGGGCAAGTGATTGCAGAAGGTAAGGCGTTTAATAAGAAAGATGCAAGTCAACTAGCTGCTCAAAGTGCAGTCGATAAATTGAATATTACTGCTTAACCTTGGTTGGAAATTTCCTGGCAAAGTTCAACGAGGATTCCATTAGTGCTTTTGGGTTTTAGAAAACAAATGAGTTTATTATCTGCCCCTTTTTTTGGAATTTCTTGAATAAATTCAAATCCCAGTGATTTAAGTCGTTTAATTTCTTCCTCTAGATTCTCAGTCAAGAAGGCAATATGATGAATTCCTTCCCCCTTTTTAGCAATAAATTGGTGGATTATACTTCCTTCAACTATGCCCTCAATGAGTTCAATTTTACTTTCTCCTGTTTTGAAGAAAGCGGTATTCACATTTTCTGATGTTACGCATTCTGTTTTATAGCAAAGTGTTCCCAGCAACTGCTCAAACAGGGGGATTGATTTCTCTAAAGAGTTGACTGCTATGCCTATATGTTCTATTTTTTGCATAATTCTATTCATGAATTGGGTAAACACTTCATCTTCAAGGGATATAAATGTACAATTCATTTGACAATCATGATTGGATAAGCGGGAATGTGTAATTTTGTAGTGTAAACGAATAGAGTATGGAAACGACCATGATGAATGGGATTTATATAAGTGAACGTGCAAAAGAAAAAGTACTTGAATTATTGACTACCGAAGGGAAGGCGGATGATTATTTTGTTCGTGTCAGTGTTGTAAGTGGAGGATGTTCTGGTCTTACCTATAAAATGGATTTTGATAATGAAGTGAAAGCCGGAGATCAAATTTTTGAAGACAAAGGCATGAAGCTTGTTACAGATCGAAAAAGTGTTCTTTATTTATTCAGCACTATACTTGAGTATTCAGACGGATTAGAAGGCAAGGGCTTTCATTTTATGAATCCGAATGCTAGTAGAACCTGTGCCTGTGGAGAAAGTTTCTCAGTATAATCTCATGTACATATAGGCTCTTTATTCTTTAATAAATTGTTTGCTTTCAACTAGTCTATTTTTCTTATACAGTAGAATAGTATATACTCCTTTGTTTATAGGCCTCATATCAATTTCATAGGTTCCATTATTATTTCTCCATCTTGGCTGAATGAGTTGCCCTTGTTGAGTAACAATGTACATATTTGTACATGACTCTGTGTCTTGAGTTAGATTGATACACAATGTTGTTGAAGTAGGATTTGGGTAAAGTACTGTTGCTTCAAATTGACTACCTATGTGAATGATATTCGACTGCGTTATGTTCATTTGATTTCTAAATGCACTCACCCGAAAGTACTTGTCATATATTTTATCGGGAATAAATTCATAATGGTAGGATGTTGTATTTAAAATGTTTCCTGATTCTTTAACATAAATGGACTTAAATGTTTTTCCATCTAAGCTTTCTTCAATTTGGTAAAAATCCACTTCCTTATCATTGTTGTAATGCCATATTAAATCTGTGTGACTATTTCGTGTAGTGTAGCTAAGGGTTAAGTCGTTAAAAGGTAGTGCAATCGTTTTGACTTCACCAAATGTGCATTCACCGCTTTTTATCGTAAACGATGTTCCCGTAATTGATGTTGCGGTAAATCCATTTGATTTGGGATTTATAGCAGTCCATTTTTTCGCATCATTCGTGTACCAGGCTATGACTGGAAACTGAGTGAGCTCGGATAAACTAGTTGGATGTTTGTATAGCGATATTTTCTCACTTGCTGATTGTTCTGCTAGAGAGGTATTTTTATCTATTACCCAATACTCTTTTTTTGAAATATTATGAAGTGGGTAACTCTTCGTGCTGTCAACCCTTTCAGAAGGGCCTTCAAAATACTCAACTGTATATGAAGCAGGAAAGTTTGAATCTCTTGTTATTCGTAGTGGTGAGAATTGATTGTTTTTACCTGTGGGGAACTCTAATACGCTCAATGTATCTGAATTATAACGCAATGGGCCATTAATAAAGCTGTTTTCATTTCCCGCCTTCCATTCATTTTGGTTTAGCATTGACCGGGTAAAAGCGCCAGTTAATGTTATCATGAATTCTTTCGTGCTTATTATCTTCCCTTTAATGAGTGATATGCTATCTGATACAAGAATGGTTTTATTTAATAGTAGGTTTCCAATGGGTTTGTTCATCTTGACGTAAGCACATATTTCCGGGAAAGCATTTCCACTTTTTTGATCACCATCTGATTCAAATAAAAAGCGTGATTTTGGGTGAAATTCCATCGAGTTGCATTGTATATTTCCAAGCCCATTCTCATTTGAAATGCCATCAGGAGAGCCTATGGTTAAGATAGCAGCGCTATCTGTTATGAAGGAGCCGCCGAGTACACAGGTAGTATCTGGATTGAACATTCCATTTGGACTTATTTCAAACTTTGTTGAGGCATTGGTGATGGTCATGGGTGAAAATAATCTTAGCGAAGCATTATAGTCGATGAGTATTTTTTTAAAATTGCTATTTTGTTGAAATGTCCCAGCTGAGTTAAAAGAACAACTATCTCCTTCAAAAAGAAGTGCTCTACCATTGACCGCACTTGATGTGGGATTCAGGAAGAGGCTACCGTTATTTATCATATTTCCTTTCACGTGAATATTACTAGTTAGTGAAGATATAAGGCTTGCACCTTTTTCGGTTTGAAGGTCCCCGTTAATTATTAAGTCACCACTTCCGCTTGCTGAGTATGATTTTTTGCCTCCAGCCTTGCTGGAATTTAATACAAGGCTTCCAAATTCCTTGCCTGAAAGGGATAAGGTATACCCAGCATTGCCTGGCACATCAAATTCAACTATTCCTTTTTCGCAGCCGGAGGACATAAGTAATTTTGATATTAAATATGCGTTGCCACGAAGGGTTTGATGTATGTATCGTCCTCCATTTTCAATTTTTATAAATCCAGATAGTGAAAACGTATTTCCTGCGGTGGCCCCCGAGCTGTTGACTATACGTCCATTTTTACCAATAGTGATGTTTTGGGTGATTATAGCAGGAGAAGCAGAGCTCGCTTCTGGTATTTCTAAAGAGACTAATTGTTGTGGTGAACCATTGATTTGAATAGAAAGAAATTCTACTGCTGTAGTTGTTGTTGGCAGCGTTACGTTATATGATGATGTAAGGATATCATTATTTAAAATGACTATATCAGTATATAATGGAACTCCATCCGGTAACCAATTCCGGGCGGAGTTCCATTGTCCATCACCCTCTTCTCCATCCCAACGCTTTTGAGCATAGTTGCTCAGTGAAATTCCAATTAGTAAAGTTGATATGGATAGGCATACAGCACTTTTCATTTTTCGTATTTTTCTACTGCCTGCAAATTATTTATCTTCCGTTCTGTTAAAATGGGGTTTAAACCCTTTTTTTCAGTTATTTTCACAAGTTGTATTCATCCCATAGCTTGTATATGTTCACATTGATTAAAAAAGAATTGCGGCAATATTTCAGTGGGTTGTTGGGTTATATCACCATTGGAGTTTTTTTATTGGCAAGTAGCATTTACCTTTTTTTTCTACCAGGGTCCAATATCCTTGATGCTGGGTATGCTTCCATAGACTCCTTCTTTGAATTTGCGCCGTTGTTACTGCTTTTTTTGATTCCGGCAATCACAATGAGAAGTTTAAGTGAGGAATACCGTAATGGCACATTTGAAGTGCTAAGCGTGAGTCCTATCAGAAAATTTGAACTGATTTTTTCTAAATTTATTTCAAGTCTACTTGTTGCTATTATATCAATTCTGTTTACAGCAGTTTATATTATTTCTATTTCATCCCTTTCAACGGGTGGAATTGATTTTGGGGCTATAGTCGGCTCTTATTTTGGTTTATTTATGTTGTGCGCTGCATACAGTGCCATTGGCATTTTTACCAGCAGTATGCATGAGAATTCTGTCATATCTTTTCTGTTAAGCGCTTTGCTTTGTTATGTAGCATATAGCTTTTTCGGTTCCGTGGCTGATTTGTCTTTTTTACAATCGGGCTTAGGGTATTATATTTCATTGATTGGCATTCAGGTTCACTATAAAAATATAAGTAAGGGGTTCGTTGATTTAAGCGATGTAGTTTACTTTTTTAGTGTGGTATTGTTTTTCTTATTACTTGCCATCGAAAAAGTGAAAAATAAGTATCAAAAACAACAATCTACTTCAAAGAAGATCATCAAACTCTTCGCCTTGGTAGTTTTTCTATTGCTAGTTAATGTTCCAGTTCATTATTTTCATCTTGGAATAGACCTAACGAAAGAAAAGCGGTTTACCATTTCTGATCAATCTAAGAAACTCCTTAGCTCTATCAATGTGTCTATGACGTTGACCGTATACTTGAGAGGAGATATGCCTGCTGGGTTCAAACGCCTAGGTAATTCTGTTGAAGATATTGCTAATGCTTTTAAGTCGTTTAGTGGGGGGAAATTCAACGTTGTATTTGAGAAGCCGGGTGAAGGGTTAACTGATACGGCAAAAGCAATTCTCTTTGATTCCTTGCAAGCTATTGGTATAAACCCAACCAATGTTAAGGCCCAAATAAAAAAAGGCGAGCAGTCTCAGGAAACGCTTGTTTTCCCTGGTGCAATATTGTCGAGTAATGGGAAGCAACTTGGCATTGATTTCCTTGAAGGGCAAAGTAATTTAAATGGATTAGCCTCCTTGAATAACGCTGAAGCGTTGTTAGAATTTAAAATTGCCAAAGCTATTGTAAAGATTAATCAAGAGAAGCTCCAACAGATTGGTTATTTAATTGGCAATGGAGAGCCAGTCGATATGCATATTTATGATTTAGTGGAGCGAATTTTGAGGAAAGATTATTCATTTAAGATAGTACCAATAGATAGCGTTGGATTTATTCCTATTTCATTTGATGCTCTCATCGTTGCGCGACCAACGCAATCATTTTCAGTTGAACAAAAATTGAAGCTTGATCAGTATGTAATGCATGGAGGGAAAGTGTTGTGGGCAATAGACAATCTTTATGCAAGTATGGATAGTTTGCAACGAAGTAGTGGGTCTTTTGTAGCATTCGACATGAATCTTAATTTAGAGGATCAATTTTTCAGATATGGCGTTCGAATCAATAAGGATTTAGTTCAGGATTTAGAATGTGATAAGGTTCCTTCAGTAATTGGGAGTATAGGCGACAAGCCACAAATTGAGTTATTGCCATGGCCATATGCACCCTTATTGCGCAATAATGCTGGGCATCCAATTTCAAAGAATTTAGATTACGTGCTATCGGCATTTCCTCAATCAATTGATACTATTTCGACGAATGGCATAACACATCAATTATTGCTTTCGACATCCGACTTCTCTCGTTCATTACAAACCCCTGCTATTGTGGAGTGGAAGAGTATTAAAAATGAAGAAGACCTAACTTATTTTACAAAAAAGCAAATCCCTGTAGCGGTTCTAGTGGAAGGAAAATTTACTTCTTTGTTCTCAAATCGATTAACAGCTAGTCAGTTGATTGAGCTTCAGGATAATCAAGGTGGCGGATTTGTTAGTTATTCTCAATTGCCGAATAGTATGATTTTTATTTCTGATGCGGATATATTGTTAAATACAGTCAGTGAAAACGACGGACCATTGCCCATGGGAATTAATTCGTATACGCGCGAGCAATTTGCCAACAAGGATTTTATTGGTAACTGTCTTTTTTATTTAACAGGAGGAGCTGATATTATGAGTACTCGTTCAAAGGCCTATCAGCTGAGATTACTTGATAAGGAGCTGCTAGAGAGAGATAGATTATTCTGGCAGTTATTGAACATACTCTTACCCTTAGTTTTTCCTTTGCTTCTCGCAATAGGGTATCCATTTTTGCGAAAAAGAAGATTTGCCCATCAGGCCTAGCCAAGACCCCTTGGGAATGATTATCTTTGAAAGCATAATATTAAAATTTATATGACCACAGATCAAGTTACATATTTAACGTTTGGCGTATTGCTTATTGGGGCATTAATATTCGATCTAGGGTTAATGAGCAAGAAGAATCAAGTTATTAGTATAAAAAAAGCATTGATTCAAACTCTTTTTTGGGTAAGTCTTTCTATTGCATTTTGTATTTTTTTATGGGTTGAAAAATCAACCATGTTGTCTACCAAGTATTTTGCTGCGTACCTCATGGAGTGGTCTTTGAGTATTGATAATATTTTTGTATTTATTTTAATCTTTACTTATTTCAAGATCAAGCCATCAGATTCTGGTCGAGTTCTTTTAATCGGAATTCTTCTAGCCATTGTATTTCGAATCGTGTTCATTGCTTTAGGTATTGAGTTGATCAATCGCTTCCACTGGATATTGTATTTATTTGGCTTTTTCCTTTTGTATACGGGGTTTCATCTTTTCAATAAAAAAGATGAAGCTGAATTTGATCCAGGGAGTACACGTATTTATAAATTTATTACTCGTTTTTTTAGGGTGACACTTGCTGAGCCTGAAGGGAAGTATTTTATAAATCAAAAGGGTAAGGTGTATTTTACTACCTTATCTGTTGTCGTTTTGATGTTGGCCGCAGTAGATATAGCTTTTGCGTTAGATTCAATACCTACTGTGGTTTCATTGGTTCGTGAAAAAGCAAGTGTGGGCTTTAGTTCAGATGATATTCTAATTATTTATTCATCTAACATTTTTGCCGTCTTAGGATTGCGATCTCTTTTCTTTTTGTTACGTGGTGCAATCGATCAATTTGATTACCTGCAGCAAGGTATTGCTATCGTGCTTATTTTTATCGGCATTAAAATGTTGATTGAATTCTTTGGGATTCATATCTCTATTTTTGTATCATTGTGCGTTATCATGCTTTGTTTGTCTGGCTCTATTTTGTATTCAATCGAAGCAAAACGCAGGAAAGCCATAAAAAAAGATTAGTATGATTGCTTATCACTCTAATGATATTTTACTGATCATTCGGGCTAAACTGAATGGAAGACCTGATTCGGGCGATATACAACACCTTTCCATCGATAGTAGAAAAATTGTCTTTCCTGAGTCTACTTTGTTTTTTGCGATTACCACTTCAAAGCGAGATGGGCATGATTATATCAAGGACTTATACAGTCGTGGAGTTCGGCATTTTGTAGTCAGTAAATTGATAGATTACCATTTATATCCTGCCGCACAATTTATGCTTGTAGAGAATGTTGTGGAGTCTTTACATTTATTAGTTTCCGCGCATCGAACGCAATTTAGCTATCCGGTTATCGGAATAACGGGGAGTAATGGCAAAACCATTGTAAAAGAATGGCTATTTCATGTATTGCAAACTGAATTCAATATCGTACGAAGCCCACGCAGTTATAATTCTCAACTTGGTGTACCCTTGAGTGTTTGGCAAATGAATTCGGTTCATAATTTGGGAATATTTGAAGCTGGTATCTCAACGGATGGTGAAATGCAAAATCTTCAGCATGTGATTCATCCTGATATAGGAGTCATCACCAATATTGGAGAAGCACACAATGATGGCTTTGAGACAATGTTGGCTAAGCTTGAAGAAAAATTAGTGCTTTTCCAAGAAGCTAAGTTGCTTGTTTACTGCAAGGACCATATCATGATTGATAAGGTTATTCATCAGTTACAATTTAATTCTCTTCTAAGTTGGGGGAAAAGCGAATTAGCTGATGTGAGGATTACTAACCAAGTAATAGTAGATGGGAAGACATCCCTAAAGCTTATTTTTAGTGACCAGCACTATTCTTTATCTATTCCCTTTTCAGATCCTGCAGCCATTGAAAATGCAATGCATGTTTTTACAATTGCGCTATATTTAGGCGTAGCAAAAAAAGTAATCAATCGGCTGAATGATCTTCCACCGCTTGCTATGCGCCTAGAAAAGAAAGAGGGCCAAAATCAGTGTACATTAATAAATGATAGTTATAATGCTGATCTAAATGGTTTATTCAGTGCGATTGAGTTTATGTCGATACAAGCTTCTAAACAAGATAAAACGGTTATACTTTCAGATATTACAGGTATAGCAGAACATGAGGAAAAGACGTATAGCGATATTGCAGAATACCTTTCACAAAAAAAAGTGCAGAGGTTAATTGGAATCGGGCCACATTTTCACCGCTTTAGTTCATTATTTACGCTTAAGGAGATTAGGACTGAAGTTTATTTAGATCCTGAAGAATTTCTATCCCAGTTTCAACTTAGTGCCTTTCGAAATGAATTAATCTTAATTAAAGGATCACGGGCTTCTAGGTTAGAGCGTATTAGTCATTTGTTAGAACGAAAGATTCACCAGACTCGGTTAGAAATAGACTTGCCTGCCATTACGCATAATTTGATGGAGTATCGAAACGCTGTGAAAAAGGGTACTGGGTTAATGGCCATGGTGAAAGCATTTTCATATGGTTCTGGTAGTTATGAAATTGCTAATTTATTACAGTTTCATCAAGTAGAATATCTTGCTGTAGCATATGTAGACGAGGGAGTGGAATTGAGAAAAGCAGGTATTAATTTACCTATTATGGTCATGAATACAGAGCCGCAAGCATTTCCTGAGTTATTGGAATTCAATTTGGAACCTGAACTTTTTTCCATCGATATAGCAAAACAGTTTGATCATTTTTTGCAACAAGAAGGAATCAGTTTTTCACCTGTGCATATCAAAGTAGATACCGGTATGCATAGGTTGGGTTTTGACGTGGGCACCTTGAATGAATTAATATCATTGATTCAAGAAAAAAATTCATTTAAAATTCAATCTGTTTTCACACATCTTGTTGCATCCGAAAATGAATCAGAGGATGGTTTTACGCAAAAGCAGCTTAGTGAATTTGATAATGCATGTATTATTTTACAAGAGGGGTTAGGGTATTCATTTTTGACGCATGCTGCCAATACAGCTGCAATAAGTAGGCACCCTAATTTGCCATATTCTTTGGTGCGGTTAGGTATTGGCTTATATGGAATCGATCCTGGCAATACACAGGTAAATTTAATCGAGTCTAGTTCATTGAAGACAACAATATCTCAGATAAAACTAGTTTCAAAGGGTGAGTCGGTTGGGTATGGACGGAAGACAATTCTTCAACGCAATTCTATTATTGCAACAATACGAATAGGTTATGCAGATGGTTATCCAAGAAGTTTGGGTAATGGTATAGGATCAGTTCTAATAAAAGGAAAGCAGGTAAAAACGATTGGGAATGTTTGTATGGATATGACCATGGTGGATATCACGGATTATTCTGATATAACTATAGAAGATGAAGTATTGGTTTTTGGCAAGGGCAATTCAATAAGAGTTGTTGCCGATGCTGCGGGTACTATTCCATACGAAATCATGACAGGCATATCTCAGCGTGTTCAACGGGTTTATTTTCATGAATAGTTTTTTGATAACTTATTCAAGGCTTCACGCTCTTGTCTTATATTTGCAAAAACAAATCAGTGAAGCTTAAACACGTTTTTCTTTTTACTATCCTAATTTTATTGGTAGATCAATTTGTAAAAATCTACATCAAGACTCATTATTATATTGGGCAAGAGACTATTTTGATTAATGCTCTTCCATGGATGCGAATTCATTTCATCGAAAATGAGGGGATGGCGTATGGTTGGAAGTTGTCTGGTGGATGGGGTAAAATCGCCCTCACTGTTTTTCGATTGATTGCTGTTGTATTGGGTACATTTTAT
>CAMCBE010000035.1 GCA_945872805.1 Chitinophaga pinensis
TCATTAAGCCAATGAGTTTTTCCAACTCAACAATAGACTCTGGAAGCAAATCAAACTTTCCTGAATTAAAGAAAATATTTTTCAATACGACATTAGCGCCAACACTTATGGTTTGTAGTGGAATATCAATGGATTGATTTTTTTCACTGCTGCTATCAGATGTAACGAATTGCGAAGAATAAAAAAGTGATCCTTTCTTATTTACGCTGAATGCATATGTTTTGCCTTTGGGCAAGGTGGTTAAGTAGTTGCCATCACTATCGGTTTGAACTTGACTTACCATGCGCCTCGTTTTCACATCCACCAATTCAACCGTAGCCTGCAATCCACTTTTTGTATTCTGGTCATAGACCCTGCCTTGAACCCAGGACGTTTCCACCGGACGAATTCCCTCTCTCAATGCAAAGGAATAAATATCCAACCCGCCTTTTGAATCAGATCGATCACTTGCATAATAGGCTGTCTTACCATCGGCAGTAACGATCAAACTGCCTTCATTATCTATCGTATTAATTGGATACCCAACATTAATTGGTTTATCAAAATCGTTTAACCCTTTCTTGGTCATGAAAATATCAGTTCCTCCATAGCCTTGCAATCCATTTGACGTGAAATAAAGTGTTTCATTATCTGCATGCATAAACGGAAAACTTTCATCCCCAACTGTATTAATTGTTGGACCAAGATTTTGTGCGGTAGACCATTTGCCATTTGCCAATCGATGAGAGACGTAGATATCACTTGCACCATATCCACCTGATCTGTTAGAAGAAAAATACAAATCATTTTTATCTGGAGATAAACAAGGCGTCGATTCCCAAAATTCAGAATTGATGGCTGTTCCTAAATTTTCACGAGCGCCCCATGTGCCGGAGGTTAATGCAGATAAATAAATATCACACCCTCCATGACTATCGGGAAAATTGCAGCCAACATAAATAAGCCATTTGCCATCTTGCGAAACTTGCTGCCCGCCTTCATTCAAAGGTGTATTGATGGCCCCCACCAATGGCTGAGAAACAGTCCAATTGTTGGCTGACCATTCACTGGAATAAAAATCTTCATTACTATTATTCACTCTTCTGGTAAAAATCAGTCGCTTGCCATCAATCGTTAAGGAAGGAAAATATTCTGACACAGCTGAATTAATCTCATCACCTGCATTATTCACATTTAATGTTTGATCGTATGTATTTGACTTTTTATAGTCCAACGCAAAAAGAAGATTTTTCTTACGGTATTCACCCGCTTTTTTAGACGTTTCGTTTAGACCTGGTTGATTTAAAAAAACATTAACAGCCGTAAGTGCTTTTTCAAAGTCACCCTTTCCAGCTAAGTTTATTGAATAGGGTAGATAATACTCTTTAGCATATTCGGGGTCTACAAACAAGGCAGATTCATACGCCTGCGCAGCTTCATTATACCGTTTCATTTCCCCAAGTATCCCAGCTTTAGATAGCATTGCATCTAAATACGAAGGATAAACTTTTAGTGCTTCATCAATGAAATCCAAGGCTTCTTGATAACGCGAATCATCGGCGCTTGTCATGGCTTTTTCGTACAACGCCACTGCCTTTTTTGAAACATTATCTGGATTATATTGCTGTGCAACGAGGGCTTGTGTACCTATTAATAAAATAGATATGATGAGGTTTCTTTTCATGCAAAATAAAGTTAATTGATTTTTCTAACCCTCATGCTTATTCGTTTGTTAAAAGCCATTTGTTATACTATGTACTAAGGCTATGGAATGTCCAAAAATTTATGTGATTGACTTGAAAAAATCCATTTGGGGCTTTCTTTAATATAGGATACGATGAGTGAATTCATAACTGATGCTTTGCTCCATTCAGGCTGAAGATAGAGAAGGCAATCGGGGGAAACTAACGCAGCATACTTTTCAGCCCATTCCAAATCTGATTTATTATAAACAACCACTTTTAATTCATTTGCTCTCGTGATAACCTCTTCAAGTGGTGCTTTAAATTTTTTGGGAGAAAGGCAGATCCAATCCCATGATCCTGATAAGGGGTGAGCGCCCGATGTTTCAATATGCGTTCTCACTCCAATGGACTTCAACTTTGTTGTTAGCCCACTCAGGTTATGCATTAACGGTTCACCGCCTGTAATGACTGCAATAGGTGATCCAGAAACGCGAACGACATTCACGATATCTTCAATTGTAACTTGTGGATGTTTTGTAGCATCCCAGCTTTCTTTAACATCACACCAAGTACAACCCACATCACATCCTCCAAGTCGGATAAAATAAGAGGCTTGTCCACTATATCGTCCCTCTCCTTGAAGTGTATAAAAATGCTCCATCAAAGACAAGGCAGGAGGAGATGTTTCTTGCATAGGTTAATCTTTAGCAGCACATGCTTTAAAGGTATTCATCATCAGTGCTGCAATGGTCATCGGACCAACGCCTCCTGGCACAGGAGTTATATAACTGCACTTGGGAGCAACATCATTAAAATCAACATCTCCCTTTATGGAAAATCCAGATTTTTTTGAGGCATCTGGAACACGGGTGATCCCTACATCCACGATCACAGCGCCTTCTTTAACCATATCTCCTTTTAGAAATTCAGGCTTACCTAAGGCGGTAATAATGATGTCGGCTTGTAAACAAATTTCTTTCAAGTTATGTGTATGAGAGTGGCATACCGTTACTGTGCAATTTCCAGGATACTCATTTTTATTCAACATGATGCTTATGGGCCTACCAACGATATTACTTCGGCCAATAACCACCGCATGCTTCCCCTTTGTTTCTATTTTATAGTGTTCTAGCATCAACAAGATGCCATATGGTGTAGCCGGATAAAAAGCAGGAAGTCCTTGAACCATCCTTCCAACACTCTCGGGATGAAACCCATCAACATCTTTTGATGGAAGTATGGTTTCGATAACTTTTTGTTCTGAGATATGCTTTGGCAATGGGAGTTGAACCAGAATTCCGTCAACATCAAAATCATCATTCAATTCAGTAAGCTTAAAAAGAAGTTCCTGCTCAGAAATCGATTCCTCAAGCCTAATAAGTGTTGACGTAAATCCAACTTCAGCACACGACTTAACCTTTGAGGCCACATAGGTTTCGCTAGCTCCATTATTCCCGATTAAAATAGCTGCCAAGTGTGGCGCCTTTTTTCCTTGTACTAAACGTTCCTCGGTATATGTTTTAAGTCGGTCTTTCACCGCTTGTGATACAATTTTTCCGTCGAGCAAATTCATACCACAAAGTTACAGCAGGAAAATGACATCAAAATAGGATGTTTTCAACATGGATAAAGGTATCGCCTAAATGCATATTTGCATCATGAAAAACAGCATAATGATAATGCTAACAATGTTAACTCACTTTACGCGCGCTCAAATTAACAGTGAGCTAAAGGCAATCGCACCGCTTGGTACAAGCGCTTATCAGGTAGAAGAAAAAGAGCTTTTTGCCCCCGTCCAGTTAATTGCCTCTTCAGCCTTCACTTTAAAAACCCAAATAGGTACCTATGTCGAAAATAGGTACATGGTAAAAGCGATGAACAACATGAGGTTTGGATTTCTTTTACGAACCGATAAAGGAGGCATGGCTGTTGGGGGACAGCTCAGAGGCAGTAATGGATTTTCTTCAACCTCCTTAAATATTGGGTATGGCATGCGTTTATCGGAAAAGTTGGGCATTGGAGTCAAACTCGAAGGGGCAAAAACAACATGGCCTGGAACCACGTCCATGACTCGAATTGGCTACCAAGTAGGATTAATATATCAATTTCCAGAAAACACGAGTATAGGAATTCACATCAGTAATAACCGCTTTTTAAGGAAATTCAAAAACAGTCAAGTACCTGGATACTATGTCATTCAAACGGGCATTGGAAAAAAGATAAATCAGCATATCAGTGCAATTTGTGAGCTAATCAAAGAAAGTGATACCCCCATAACGTTCATCCCAACGATCGATTGGAGAATAAACGAACTCTTCAGACTAAAATTCGGCATCTCACCACCACTGAATATGGGCTTTGTCGTTTTGGGATGGAAAATAAAAAAAGAACTCGTTTCATTCTCTTTCTCCTCACATCCCTACCTCGGATTTTCTTCGGGCATAAGCATATCACATGACCTTTAAGAGAAAAAACACAGTTCTTATTTTCATAGTATGCGCACTGCTGACTTCTTTTGGTGGATTTTCACAAATTGAAACGGAGGAGAATGAGCTTGAAATTGAAAATGGAATAATTACTGATGATCCGACAATTCAAAATCCCAATGAACAACCTCTTCAGGATAGAACAAGTCTATACAACATAAACAAAATAAATGAAACCGAATTGTTTTCACTTCAGCTGCTAACACCCATTCAAATAAACCAATTTCTATTATACAAAAAAACGATGGGGCCGTTTATAAACCTTCTGGAGTTACAAGCTATACCTTACTGGGACACACAAACCATCAAAAAAATCATACCGAATCTTTACATTGAATCTGATCAACAATTAATACCAACATTAAAACAACAGATAAAAACAGGGGAACACTTTATTTTATATAGGACAGGGTGGACAAACTCAGGTATTCAAAAAGGGTCATCGACTATATTTAATGGTAATACCGATACAGAAAAAGGCTATAAACAATTTATAAGGTATTCCTTCAAAAACAATCATACGATTCGCTGGGGGGCTACAATTGAAAAGGATGCAGGCGAACAAAATTGGGCAGACCATATGAGTGGATATGCCATGATAAAAGACAAAGGAATTGTGAAAACAATGATTCTAGGAGATTACCTGTTATGCATAGGACAAGGATTACTTCAATGGCAAGGATACGCGTTTGGGAAAAGCACCAATATCATAGGAGGATACAGGCAAGGAGAAATCATCAGACCCCATACTGGATCGGATGAAAATAGATATCACCGAGGCATGAGTATGACATTAGCTAAAAAAAATGGGGAGCTGACATTTTTTGCAGGAAGAAAAAAAATAGACGCCAATGTAATTACAGACTCTTCAACGAATTCCCCTTTTAAGTATATAAGTGCTTTTCAAACATCCGGATTACACTACAGCGCGGCAACCATTACAGACAAAAATGCTGTAACGGAGAAAGTAATAGGCGGCAGGGCAAGCCTATACTTTCATGCATTTAAAATCGGAATTAATCACCTCTATACTGGCTTCGACTATCCAATAAAAAAAAGAAATATACCCTATAATTTTTTTGCGATCAACAGCAATCATTGGTGGAATAGCAGCGCTGATTTCTCCATCAACACAAAAACAGGTTTCTTCTTCGGAGAGATAGCCATTGATCAACAGGTAAATAAAGCCATCAACATAGGCTTGATAAAAAGCATAGATGCTAAACTAGATGTATTTTTTTTATACAGAAATATCAATAAAGCATTCCGGTCTATTCAATCAAATGCCATGACACAAAATACTGAAGCAAACAATGAAAGAGGTCTTTATACCTGCCTTAATCTTCAACTCGATTCGAAAAATAAAATAGACGGATATATAGACTCTTATATAAATAGTTGGCCGGGGTATTTCTGTGATGGCACACGAAGAGGGAATAATCTGGCAATACAGTACACATGGAAACCCAATAAAAAAACAGAATGCTATCTGCGCTATCAACAAGATAAAAAGACGGAGAATGGAAGACTCGAATTCGACAAAACAAATCGGCTGTTGTTTACCTATCTTTCAAAAATCAGAATGAATCTTTCTTTCATGCCTAGCCCATCAATTACTATAAGAGAAAGAGTAGAACTATCAAGGTATACAAAAGAATATCAAGAAGTAGAATTAGGATTTTTATCCTATGTAGAAGTTATTTTTAAGCCCCTACTCAAGCCATTCTCTATCAGCTTAAGGACAAGCATATTTGAAACAGGTGGATATCACTCCAGGATTTACAGCTATGAACGTGATGTACTTTCATACTACTCCATTCCAGCCTTATATGATAAGGGTATGAGAAATTATGTAGTGGCGGAATATAAACTTACTAAACAGTTAACCATATGGATGAAGTGGGCATTCTCCAAATCGGCACCAGACGGAATAAACTATGGAAATTCAAGTTTTGGCTATCTCCTCAAAAAAGAAGGCCGAATACAAGTGATATGGCATCTATGAAGAGGCCTATAAGTGAATGAAGCCCTATATTTGCAGTATAAATTGATTTACATGAGCGAACAAAAACAACCTGAGAATCCACTTAATATAGAAATTTCAGAAGAAGTAGCAGAAGGACAATATGCAAATCTAGCTATCATCACCCACAGCCATGCAGAATTTGTGGTTGACTTCGTCAATGTTATGCCAGGTACACCAAAGTGTAAAGTAAAGTCAAGAATTATACTAACCCCTCAGCATGCAAAACGCCTACTCAATGCGTTGGCGGATAATCTTGAGAAATTCGAGCAAATAAATGGCAAGATAAAAGATGTTGGGGAAATACAAATGCCGTTCAATTTTGGCGGTCCAGTTGCTCAGGCTTAGCATCTTTAAATTTCACTATACTTCGTCTAGGATATTCCCATTGAAATAAACAATAGGACAATACCCACAACAAACATGTACAGCAAGTAGTTACTAGCTGAAATTAGTTCACCGATTCAACGGGAATCTCCTTGTTTATTTTTCCAATTAAACCTTGCAATACTTTTCCGGGGCCAATCTCTTTAAAGCTACTTGCACCATCTGCTATCATTGCGGAAATGGTTTGTGACCACCTAACTGGTCCAGTCAATTGATCAATTAGATTTTGCTTGATTTCTTCTGGCTGAGTCACTGGTTTGGCTACAATATTTTGGTAAACAGGACAGGCCGGCTTATGAAAATTCGTTGCCATAATCGCAGCGGCAAGCTCTTCTTTTGCGGGTTCCATCAATGGAGAGTGAAAAGCGCCTCCAACAGGTAACTTCAATGCTCGCTTTGCTCCCGCAGCCTTCATTCGCTCACAGGCTATATCGATACCCGCATTCGTTCCACTAATCACTAACTGACCAGGACAATTATAATTGGCTGGAACAACAACCTCTCCGGTTTCTTCCATGATTTCCTTACATATTTCCTCAGCGATTGCATCATCCAATGCCAAAATAGCAGCCATAGCAGATGGGTTCAATTCACACGCTTTTTGCATGGCTGAAGCACGGATACTCACAAGCTTTAACGCATCTTCAAAAGGCAATGAACCATTGACAACTAAAGCCGAAAACTCCCCTAAAGAGTGCCCAGCAACCATATGTGGAATGGCCCCCTCGATCATTTTATAGGAGATGATTGAATGAAGAAAAATGGCTGGCTGAGTAACCTTTGTTTGCCTTAAATCCTCCTCTGTACCATTAAACATGATATCAGAAATTCGAAAACCCAATATATCATTCCCTTGTTCAAAAAACTTTCTTGCGAAAGCATTACCATCATAGTGTTCTTTCCCCATTCCCGGAAACTGAGATCCTTGTCCAGGAAATACAAACGCATTAATCATACTCTATTTTGAAGATGCGAATTTAACGCAAACAACAGAATTTAAAAAGAGGGGTGGGTGTAATTATGAAAACTTTCAGGCACCAAAGAAAAAAAGGAAGACAACACATTGATTTTCAATGCAAATAAACTGCTTTAAGTTTCAGAATGTGGAAAGAAATTATTGTTTAATGGAGCTTAGCGCCAATCAGACGGATAAATTCACTTCTTGATTCATTTTTTTGAAATTCACCACAAAACGCCGAGGTTGTCGTAACAGAATTCTGCTTTTGAACACCCCTCATCATCATGCATAAATGAGATGCTTCAATAACTACCGCAACACCAAGTGGATTCAATGTTTCTTGAATAGCATTAAGAATTTCGGTAGTAAGCCTTTCTTGCACCTGTAACCTTCTACTGTAAGTATCTACTACCCTAGCAATCTTACTTAGGCCTGTTATCCACCCGTTAGGGATATAGGCCACATGTGCCTTTCCGAAGAATGGCAACACATGATGTTCACATAAGCTATACAGTTCGATATCTTTTACGATGATCATCTCACTTACGTTCTCATGAAATTTGGCAGAATTTAGAATCTCTTTAGGGTCAATTTGATAGCCTTGTGTGAGAAACTGCATAGATTTAGCCATTCGTTCAGGAGTCTTCAACAGCCCTTCACGTTGTTCATTTTCTCCCAATAATTTAATGGATTCCCTGTAATGCTCAATTAAACCAGTAGTTATATGTTCATCGAAATGTTCAACCTTCTTGTATGCCATAATTATATTTTAAGAAACCGGAAATTCAACAAAATTTCGTGGTGTTTCATATAAACGTATCTGAAGTGACAAATGTTCACTGATTGATGGACGAAGGAGATTATAAATCACAATAACAATATTTTCAGCGGTAGGATTAAGCCCCTTGAACTCTACCACATCCTCATTCAAGTTACGGTGATCAAATCGATTCAATACCTTTTCATTAATGATGTCAGAAAGCACTTTCATATCAATTACATACCCTGTATCCCGATCAATCGCTCCGGTTACCTTAACAATCAAGTCATAATTATGCCCATGATAATGAGGCAAATTACACTTACCGAAAATACGCTGATTTTCAGCGTCAGACCAAGCTGGGTTGTGAAGTCGATGTGCCGCATTAAAATGTTCTTCACGAAAAACGGATACAAGTTGATTCATCTAAATAAAATTTATAAAAAAGAAAATGTTGATTAAAAACAAACGGCCTCGTGAAATCTACTCCCCAAAATACTCCACAAAAATTCTAGGGGTTTCTACCAACTTGAGTCCATGCAATTTAACTCCTTCAGGCATATGGGGTTCAAGCTTAAGCCAGATTTCGTAGATAAGATTTTCAATAGAGCACATTTTGCCTTGCATAAAAGGAACATCTACGTTGAGGTTACGATGATCTAGTATGTCAATGACATAGGTATTAATAATCTTACTGAGCATCTTTGCGTCAAAAATAAAACCAGTTTCTGGAGAAGGGCTCCCTTTGACTGTAACGAACAATTCAAAATTATGCCCATGCCAATTTTCATTCGCACACTTGCCAAAAACTTCATCATTTTTCTCCTTACTCCAAGCTGGATTATACAACTTGTGCGCAGCATTAAAATGTTCCCTTCTTGTAAGATAAAGTATTGGCATATTCTCCCGTTTGGGGAGGCAAAGTTAAGCATACAAAGGTAATTTTAGGCCTAGATTTTAGCACAGCCCCTTTTAAGGCTGAATACTAAAAAATACGATAAAATTGATTTTTCCACAATAGTCATTAAATGCTGAACTTTACGTCATGAAAGTCATTCTAACAGCTGCCACAGAATTAGAGCTTCATTCATTCCGGACCTTATCAAACGTGCTAAGCGACTTGATACTTGACTATTGGGTTACAGGCGTTGGGCCAATTGCGACCACTCAATTTTTAGAAAAAAATATTACAGCACAGAGTCCGGATCTTATAATACAAATAGGAATAGCTGGCGCGATCAATGATCAAATCGTCATAGGAAGTTCAGTTGCCGTTAAAGAGGAAATGATTTCAGATATGGGAGTTTGGGAAGCTGATGACTATAAAGACATTTTCGATTTGGGATTTGCAGATCGAAATACATTCCCATACCAACATGGTATGTTGGTAAATCCACACCAACAATTACTTAGCCTATCAAAACTTCCTTTAGTGAAAAGTTTTGGGGTAAATGAAATCTCCACATCCCCTGAAAAAATATCACTGCTTAAACATCATTTCAGCGTAGACATTGAATCTATGGAAGGAAATGCATTCCACTATGTTTGCTTGATGAACAACATTCCATTTATTCAACTAAGAGGTATCTCAAATTATGTAGGCGATCGAGATAAAAGTAGATGGAAAATAAAAGAATCACTTCAAACTACCTTTGAAGCGTGTAGGATTATGCTAAATCAACTTAAAGAAGATAGTAGTAAATGAATCTGACCCTGGCCATATCTCCTTGTCCAAATGATACCTTCATTTTTGATGCGATGATTCATCAAAAAATCGATACTGAAGGATTGACATTTACCTACATATTGGAGGATGTGGAAACATTAAATAAAATGGCAAGAGAGTCAACCTCTGATATCACTAAAGTTAGTTACGGTGCAGTCTCAAGCCTTATAAATAATTATATGATTCTTGATGCGGGCGGTGCCCTTGGCAAAGGAGTTGGCCCACTACTGATTTCAAAAACAAAACCTTCTGAAATTCCGGTAGACATAGTGAGCACTACAATAGCATTGCCTGGAATTAATACAACAGCTCACCTTCTTTTCAACCTTGCCTTCCCAGGAGCACAGCATAAATTTTTTATGCCCTTTGATCATATTGAAGATGCTGTGTTGAATGAAGAAGTTGATCTCGGTGTAATCATCCATGAAAATAGATTCACTTATGCCGCTAAAGGACTTTACAAGATAGCAGACCTAGGTGATGTTTGGGAGAAGAATACCGGACTGCCCATTCCACTAGGGGGCATTATGGCCAGAAGAAGTTTTGACCAAACATTACGTCAAAAGATTAACCGCGTTATACAAAGAAGTACAGAATTCGCATTTGAACAAATCGAAGATCTTCCTCCATTTGTCAAG
>CAMCBE010000036.1 GCA_945872805.1 Chitinophaga pinensis
AAGTTTAATTCAAGGAAGAATTATTTAACTACTGATTCGAGCAAGCTCTTGTCGGCACTAGTGTATTAAAATAAAGATCCCCCGTTGAAATCTCAACGGGGGATTGTTTTAGAACGTATTATTTTATGCTATTAAATTATGCTTCTGAAACGTTTGCTAGCTGAATGCCTGTCCAAGCGTTTTTTGCGGACTGATAGGTAGGTAAAAATTGCTTAACAGGTGCTTCTTTGATTTCTTTTTTGGAAAGCGCAACGGTTAATGTGATTAATACAGTTGAAATGCCAGAAACTAGTCCAAGAAATGCAAACATATCATTTGCATGTTTCTGAGGCTCAGCCATGTTCATTATAATCAAAGCAATAAATGAACCGAAAGCAAAAACAATTGCACTCATCAATATAGCTTTACTTGTTTCTTTTTGTTCAAGTATGCTGTGTTTTACGAAGTTGATGAATAGCTTAGAACTGAATATGAAAACCGGGATACTTCCTATTAATAAAATGAATAATAAATTACTTTCAGTTATGCCATTGATAGCAATCGCCAATGAAGAAAAAGAAAGAAGGAGGGTTAATGATAGCCCAATCAATTTATTGATCTTATTATTTTCATTTAGGTATACCAACACAATTAGCATTAATGGCGCTTGAATAACAATACTCATTGTATTAATTACTGCACCAACACTTTCAGGGAGTAGCCCTAAGGTTTTTACTAAGAAAGTACTTAGGAAGGGTAAAAGGTATACAGAGGAGAGTAAAACTGACTGAGTGATGCTGATTTTAAAATAGGATTTGGAATGTTTCATAGTGTTCAATTGAATTGTTTAATAAAGGGTATAACTAAAACGTGAAATTGTTGTGCGAATTATATTTTAGCTCCAAATCAGTCTAAATTCAGTAAAACCGCCTCTACTTTTAAGTGTTTTTACTGATTTACTAGCTGTTTTCAGTAATCTGATTCTATCGTACAGCGCAATCTCCACATAAAAAAAAGGGCAATCTGAGACCAGATGCCCTTAACCCTTATTACAATTCTAGACGTTTATTTAATTATTTTGATAGCTTGGATAGTATTTGCTGATGTTAGTCACACTGGTTTTAGATAATTCAGGCGTATTGGCTAAACTGAAATCATCCCACTGTGCAATAGCCGCATTTTTCCTTTGTGGTGCTGGCTCCTTTGACACTTCACCTTCTGCTTGATTTAAATCAAACATTGCGATGCTGATAGATGCAAATGCTGCAGAAATAATAGTAATCAATCCAAATAATGATCTAATATCAGATGAATGCTTTTCTGGAGAGATTACATTTAATGTTAGCAATAGCATATATGATCCATAAGCAAATACGATTGCACTAAGGATAAATGCTTTGTTTGTTCCTGTTTGGTGGTACACACTTGACTTTACGTGTTGTATAAACAGTACAGATCCGAATAGAAAGACTGGTATTGTGCCTAATGTCATCAAGTTCAATGTAGTTTGTTCATTGAACGATGTAATTCCAATTGCAACAACACTTATACCTAAAATTGCGGCAAGACTGTTTTTTATTCCTTTCGTAATCTTATTATTTTCTGTAAAGTATAAAAGGAAAATTAATGTTAATGGAGCTTGTAGTATATTAGCTAACATGCTGATCCATACTGATGTTTTTTCTGGCAACGCAACGTAGTTATTTAAAAGAGATGTAGAGATGAAGAACATCATATTTGCTGCTGCAAGAGAAAGGAAATACCTGTTGCTGCCTTTTTGTTTAATAAAGATTATGGCTACAGGCAATAAAACGATAAGTGCGCTAATGAGCTGAAGGGTCGAATTTGATTGGTTCATAACTAAGGATTTTGGATGGTTTCCATTTAAAACGCAATGCTTCACCCGATAGTATAAATTGAGCTCAAATTGGCAAAAATTAAGGGAAAGTGCTTTTTTCAATGCGTATTTCTACTATGATAACACGATAAAAACTAATTTTGTACGATGCGATATATTGTAATAGTATGCTTATCGATTATGCTAGTTCACACCAGCAAAATGGTCTTTAGCCAAGCTAAATTCATTCCAGGAAAAACTAAGGGGCTGATGCCTTATATAGAATACGGCCCTGGGGATGATCGATTGGGGGGTGCGAAAATGACCTATATTGATACGGGGGTTCTAGTAAAGGTTATTGATAGTTTGGCTACTGATTATATTATTGAGCTTGCCCCTTCATTCAGTGCATTTATTTTAAAATCAAGTGTAAGATTAGATACAACATACCCAGTCAAGCCATTTTACCTCAGTGGAAATTGGAGAACTTTTTCGGATGCACGCTTTGATTATATCACCATTGATTTGCCCGAGAAGTTGCCTTATAGAGGAAGTATGTTGGTGAATCCCTCACGATTGGCTATTGATTTGTTTGGCATTACATCAAATACCAATTGGATTACGCAGACTGGTAAACCATCAGAAATTCGAAATGTTTGGCTTGAGCAAATGCAAAATGGAATATTTAGAGTGTATATCGATTTAAAGAGTAAGCTCCATTGGGGGTATTCTGTATATTATGATTCCACTTCAACCAAACTTACCATTCGGGTTAAGCATGCACCAGATAAGAAATTGAAAAATGTATTTGTTGCCATCGATGCCGGTCATGGTGGAGATAATTCAGGAGCAGCAGGTAACGTGTCTGGTAGGTCAGAGAAGAGTCTTACCCTAGCTTATGCGTTGGCGTTAGAAAAAGAACTTAAAAAATCTGGCGTTCAACGTGTTTTCATGACGCGTCGCAATGATACAAGTCTATCAATGCCCCAACGAATTAAGATGCTTCGTGATACCATGCCCGATTTACTAGTTAGCATTCATTTCAATTCATCATCTGTGGATACGGTAAATGGTACCAGCACTTTTTATCGTCATATTGGGTTTAGGCCGCTAACCCAAACTATCTTGAAAAGAATGGGAGAGCTTAACTTGAATGTGTTTGGTAATGTTGGAAGTTTC
Source organism: Chitinophaga pinensis (assembly GCA_945872805.1). Lineage (GTDB taxonomy): Bacteria > Bacteroidota > Bacteroidia > Chitinophagales > Chitinophagaceae > Pollutibacter. The sequence continues at coordinate 2,996 of CAMCBE010000036.1, forward strand.
AATTTTGCATTAAGTGGACCAACTGATTTCCCCAACTGTCTTGTTGAGGTAGCATTTTTAAGCAACCACAATAATGAAAAATTTATTCTTTCAAAGCGTGGTGCATTAGATGTAGCAAAAAAAATCAAGCAAGGAATTAAAGATTGGATTGAGTTAGAACGTTAGTCATGTATAGTCTTTACATATTGTGTACCTTCAACCTCTTCTAAATAAATTTTCATGGAGCTTAAAAATTCATTTGTTCATCATGTTTATTTCTGGCTTAAAAACCCTGAAAGTAAAGAGGACCTTCAAAAACTTGTTGAAGGATTGCAGGCATTAAGCGTAGTGAAAGAAATTAAAGCGTTTCATATTGGTAAACCTGCTCCTACGAATAGAGAAGTAATTGATTCAAGCTATGCTGTATCATGGCTTAATGTTTTTGAAACGGAAGAAGATGAGCGTGTTTATCAATCTCATCCTCTCCATTTGAAATTTATTGCAGATTATTCGATGCTATGGCAAAAGGTAATCGTTTATGATTCATTGCAATTTTAACTTGAATTTCGAATGTTTAATAAAAACAGGTCAGCAGCGCTAGGGTTCATCTTTGTTACTGTATTGATTGATGTAATTGGCTTCGGGATTATTATACCTGTTATGCCCAAACTTATACAATCCCTTACTGGTGGAGATCTAAGTAAAGCATCGTCTATTGGTGGTTTGTTGATGTTTACCTATGCCTTCATGCAATTTCTATTTGCGCCGGTGTTAGGAAACTTGAGTGATCAATTTGGAAGACGCTCGGTTCTCTTATTTTCATTGTTGGGCTTTGGCATTGATTACCTTTTCTTAGCATGGGCTCCTAGTCTTGGTTGGTTATTTGTTGCTCGTGTTTTCTCTGGAATTACTGGAGCAAGTATTACCACTGCTTCAGCGTATGTTGCTGATATCAGTACTCCTGAAAAGCGGTCACAAAAATTTGGGATGATAGGCGCTGCATTTGGTGTTGGATTTATTATTGGTCCATTGATTGGGGGATTACTTGGGCAATATGGTGAGCGTATCCCTTTTCTTTTTGCTGCCGGATTAACACTGGTGAATTGGTTGTATGGATTTTTTATACTTCCGGAATCTTTAGCAAAGGATAAAAGAAGAAAGTTTGACTGGAGGCGTGCTAATCCGCTTGGGTCGCTTATGCATTTAAAAAAATACCCAGCTGTTGCAGGGCTTATCCTTTCCCTTAGCTTAATATATCTAGGTATGCATGCTGTTCAGAGCACCTGGAGCTACTATACGATGAAAAAATTTAGCTGGAATCCTGCCATGGTAGGGTACTCACTTGCATTTGTAGGGGTAATGATTGCCATCGTTCAAGGGGGCTTAATCCGAATAGCTATTCCAAAACTTGGACAATCCAGGGCATTGTTTATAGGATTGCTGATGTATACTATCGGTATGTTTCTATTTGCTTTTGCTGCATCCACTTGGATGATGTTTGCTTTTTCAGTAGTGTATTGTTTGGGAGGAATTGCTGGCCCAGCGCTTCAAGGTATTATTTCTTCGCATGTACCTTCTGGTGAACAAGGAGAATTACAAGGGGCCTTGACAAGTTTGATGAGTGCAACCGCAATTATAGGTCCGCCTATTATGACCAATTTATTTGCTGTTTTTAGCAAAGATGGAACAGGCTATTTTTTCCCTGGCGCCCCATTTTTTGCAGGGGCAATTTTCTTTTTAATAAGTACAATACTAACATTTAAGAGCTTAAAAGCAGAAAAAGCGCAAGTTTATTTTTAGCTAACTACATGAAAATCATACGTTAACATATTTTTGTCAATTATTTTTCCACATTTGCCAATTATTTAAAATAACTTTGTTGAGTAAATTTGAGTTAAGCCCAGTCTTTGTAAGTTCATAGATCATCTGCTAAGCACGTTCTGCTAATAGTTGTCTTGTTTACGCTCTGTGTTTTTCTCATGCTTTTTTAATTTTTATTTTTTAGAGAATGAACATTTATGTTTCAAACTTAAGCTTCAACGTTCAAGATGAAGACTTAAAAGAATTTTTTGCTGAGTACGGAGAAGTAACTTCAGCTAAGGTAATTACTGACAAATTCACAGGACGTAGCCGTGGCTTCGGTTTTGTTGAAATGTCTGATGATGCAGCGGCTCAGAAAGCAATCCAAGAATTGGATGGTGCTACTGTAGAAGGTCGTGCAATCAAAGTAAGCGAGGCTAAGCCACGCGAACAACGTCCAAGCACCGGCGGTAGCGGCGGTGGTGGCGGAAGAAGCGGCGGCGGTGGCGGTCGTAACTTCGGTGGTGGAAGCGGCGGCGGTGGAAACCGTTGGTAGTCTTACCTCACACACAACATTGAAAAGAGAACCTTATGGTTCTCTTTTTTTTTACGCTTTAGGGTATGCAGATTTTATCTCTACCTTTTACTGTTCAGCAATCTGTTTTTTAATAGTTAATTACTGGGTCTCTCCCTTCTGGTTATGACGTACTATTGGAAGGAAGAAATAATGGGCTATGCATCTTATCGTTAAAAATTATTCAGACCTTTATGGCTGACAAATTAACTATGGGAATTGAAAGCGAATTCAATGACTATAGAAAAAAAATGAATGAAGTTATTCTGAAGAATAATAACTTAGTGATGAAGCGTTTGTGGAATTTAGATACCAATACCTATGAAGAGGGTGTATTGGATAAAAAAATAAGGGAAATGCTCGGGTTAGTATCAAGTATGGTATTGCGTTGCAACGACTGCATCAAGTACCATCTTGGGAAATGTCATGAATTGGGGGTAACGACTCCTGAGGTATATGAAATTTTTTCAGTGGCTAATATTGTTGGTGAAACTATTGTTATACCACACACTAGAAGAGCTGCAGAGTATTGGCAGCTTTTATTTGCTGAACCTGCAACAGAGTAATGATAAGAAGTAGTAAATTTATAATCTATACAATAGAATCCCATGAGTGAAGATATTCAAGTTGCGCCAGTAGCATTAACATCCAAAGATTTTCAAACTGACCAGGAAGTACGTTGGTGTCCGGGGTGTGGTGATTATTCGATTTTAGCTCAAGTGCAAAAAATCATGCCAACATTAGGCATCCCGCGTGAGAACATCGTGATCGTTTCAGGCATTGGTTGTTCAAGTCGCTTCCCATATTATATGGAAACGTTTGGAATGCACTCTATTCATGGACGTGCTACTGCCATTGCAAGTGGACTAAAAGCCACTAGACCAGAATTAAGTGTTTGGATCGTAACAGGAGATGGAGATTCTTTGAGCATTGGTGGTAACCATACCATCCATTTACTTCGTCGGAATTTTGATGTAAATGTAATGTTGTTCAATAATCAAATTTATGGTTTAACAAAAGGGCAATATTCTCCAACGTCTGAAGAACAAAAGGTTACTAAGTCAACGCCTTATGGAAGTCTTGATCATCCATTTAATCCACTAGCATTAGCAATGGGTGCAGATGGAACCTTTATCGCGAGAAGCATGGATCGTGATCCAAAACATTTACAGGAAATGTTACTACGCAGTAACGCCCATAAAGGCACATCCTTTTTAGAGATATATCAAAACTGTAATATTTTTAATGATGGTGCTTTTGAAATTTTTACAGAGAAAGGATCAAAGCCAGTAGAAACATTATTCCTTGAACAAGGCAAGCCCTTGCTCTTTGGTGCAAATAAAGAAAAGGGTATTCGACTTGATGGCTTTAAGCCTGTTGTGGTTGATCTTAATGAAGATGTTACTGCAGCAGATTGTTGGATACACGACGAGCATGATTTTTATAAAGCACAAATTTTAGTGAGGATGTTCGATGATCCGCATATTGGAGGCCACTTGCCTAGACCATTCGGAGTCTTCTATCAAACTGACAGGCCTTGTTATGAAGATCAATTAGAAATGCAAGTACAAGAGGTGCTCTCTAAAAAAGGGAAGGGGGATTTGAATAAACTCATTCGAGGGAATGAAGTCTGGACGATAAAATAATTTCACATTAACATGTATGAAAACGGATGGAGAGTATTTCATCCGTTTTTTTATTACCGAATTTTGCTTTCAATATGATTATATCTATTCATCCCAATAATCCACAAGACCGATTAATTAAACAAGTAGCCGAGTGTTTATTAGACGGAGGTGTTGTCATTTATCCAACGGATACGGTGTATGGATTTGGATGTGATATTTTTCAACCCAAAGCGATTGAGAGAATTTGCCGAATTAAAGAAATAGATCCTGTGAAGGCCAATCTTTCATTTGTATGCAGTGACCTATCAGATCTAAGTAAATATTCAAGCTTGATTAGTACGCCTCATTATCGATTCATTAAGTCGCACATTCCAGGACCTTTCACATTTATTCTTCCCGCTAGTAAGGCGGTTCCAAGAATACTGAAAAGCAAAAAAGATACGATTGGCTTGAGGGTGCCTAATCATAAAATTACTCATGCCATTGCTGAAAAGTTAGGTCATCCCATATTGAGTTCATCCCTTCCTGGCGAGATGGTTGAAGAGTATACCGACCCCGAATTAATTCATCAAAAGTTTGAATATGTAGTTGATATTGTTATTGACGCGGGTCCAGGGGGTATGGAATATTCAACAATCATTGATTTAACAGATGATGAGCCAATCATTATAAGACAAGGATTAGGCATGGTAAATAAGTAATAATCAGTCTTCTTGTTGCAACGTCTATATCAACCTCAATCTCCTATATAGCAATTCTTCAAGTGATTAAAATGATCTTTTTCTATGGTAATGGCGAGCAATGATGATGGCTCTTCTTGTATGTCTGCGTTCATGTCTAAAATGCCTACGAGGCCAAAATACCCCCTCAGCGTTCATCGTTATCGTTGAGGCTAGATTTTTCAATGTATATTTATCACAAGCACTTGCCGTGTTGGTAATCAAAAATGCTGCAATAATGAGAAGTAGGAACTTAGTTGTTTTCATGCGTCTATTTTTAAAATGATAGAATTAATAGATAGACTGAAACTTTATTAAATCGTTTAATGACGGTTAATCATTTTATGATTTTTTAAACAGGTTTAATTTTAAAAGTCATTCTATGTAGTGGGCATCTCCCAAAGTATTCAATAGCCCTTCGATGGTCTTTTGTAGGGTAACCTTTATTTTTGATCCAATTATACTGTGGAAATAGTTTATCCTGCTCCAGCATGTAATCATCGCGGTATGTTTTTGCTAGTATACTTGCGGCTGCGATGGAGGCGTATTTCCCATCCCCTTTAATAATAGTTTGATGGGGTGTTTTTTTATATGGCTTAAATCGATTGCCATCTATGATGATAAATTTTGGCTTTTTCTTTAATTGGTCGATCGACAAATGCATTGCTTTGATGGATGCATTTAAAATATTGATTTCATCAATTTCAAGTTGATCGACACTTCCAACCGCCCAAGCGATAGCTTCTTTTTGAATAATTTCACGCAAGGCATAGCGTTGCTTCTCATTCAATTTTTTTGAATCATTGAGTAGGGGGTTATAAAAATTTAATGGTAATATCACTGCAGCAGCGTATACTGGTCCAGCTAAGCATCCCCTGCCAGCTTCATCGCATCCTGCTTCTATAAGTTTATCTTGATAAAATGGTTCAAGCATGATTCGCAAATTACCAAGAAAAATTCATCAAAAGTATCCTACGATGTGTTTGCACAATACCTTTGTGCTATGATTGAGGAGCAAACACAAAGGAAATCAAATGCAGTTGCCATTTGGCTTTTAGTTGGAGTAGTAATGATTGTTATCCAAGTATTGCTTGGGGGGATAACACGACTTACCGGTTCAGGATTGTCGATTACGGAATGGAAACCAATTCTTGGCGCGATGCCTCCCCTAAATGAGCATGATTGGTTAATCGCGTTTGATCAGTATAAAAAAATCGGACAATTCAAGCATATCAACTTTGACTTTACCTTGTCTGATTTCAAATTCATTTATTTCTGGGAGTGGTTTCATAGGGAATGGGCAAGGTTAATTGCCGTAGTTTTCTTGGTGCCCTTTGTTTGGTTTATCATCAAAAAGAGATTTAGAAAAGAGATGATTAATCCTTTGCTGATTCTCTTTTTATTGGGAATTCTTCAAGGGCTGATTGGTTGGATCATGGTGAAGAGTGGATTGAATCAAGAGAATCTATATGTAAATCATATTCGTCTTGCTATTCATTTTATTTCTGCCCTAGGTTTATTGTCCTACACAATGTGGTTTGCATTGATGCTGATTATTCCTCATAAGCAACTACTCATATCCCCATCGTTAAAAAAATTCACCTTAGTAATAGTAGTATTGATTATTATTCAACTTGTATTTGGTGCATTTATGGCTGGATTAAAAGCCGCCAATTTTGCCACCACATGGCCATTAATAAATGGAGAGTTTATTCCATCTTCTATGTCTAATGATACGCTTACTTCATTTACACATGATCCGTTGACGATTCATTTCATTCATAGAAATTTAGCATATCTGATTTTGGTTTTAATTGTTGTTTGGTATCGAAAAGCGTTAAGATCTGCAGGTAGTGAGTTATTTATAAAATCACGTAGCATTCCTTTGATATTGGTTTTACTTCAAGTGGTATTGGGGGTTTTCACTGTTTTATATGCAGATAATAAAATAGCCTTATTGTGGTTAGGCGTCGCCCATCAGTTCACTGCAATGGTATTGGTGCTGGTTATGGTGGGGATGGTGTATCTTATTAGAGGCAATAGGCAATAGGAGAGAGGCAATAGGGAATAGGATAGAGGCAATAGGAGAGAGGCAATAGGAAAGAGGCAATAGGAAAGAGGCAATAGGGAAGAGGCAATAGGAAAGAGGCAAAAGTAAATACAGCGCTAAGCGTTCAGCGTAAAGCGATTTAGGCAATAGGCAAGAGTGAATACAGCGCTAAGCGCAAAGCGATTAAGGCAATAGGGAAGAGGCAAGAGTAAATACAGCGCAAAGCGTCCAGCGTCCAGCGATTGTATTCTCACTCCGCATTAAACTCAATCGGGTAATGAAGTAAATTTTTTAATTGAGAAAGTGTAACCCGTTGTACTGCTTCTGTTTCATCATTTTTAAAAAGCAGTATATGGGTGATTAATTTTGTCTTGGTATTGTATACAACCTTCCAACAATGTTCAGGTACCCTAACGCCATTTCCAATGGTACTAATTCCATATATGGCGCCGGTATAAATTTTTAGAATATTAAATTGACTTTCTTTTCGGATGGTTGTTTCCCAACTTTTCCATGAACCTCTATTTAGGGTTGGATGTTGTGCCATGCAATTGTAGTAAGAGAATGTGCACTTTTCTTTCTCGCAATCAAACGCGAAATCTTCAGCATTAACCAGATGCCCTCTATCATATCCGCTTTTAATGTAATCCTTGTTTACGGCAGATTTATATTCACTCTTAAATGTCAACTTCTTCCTAGAGCAATCACCACCGCCTTGGTATAGATAATACATAACATAGAGTGGCGACTTCATCGCATAGGAGTAATATGATGTGTAAACATCTTTCTTGATGATGGTATCAATATGCTGTGCACCTGATTCCTTCGATAAAATAAGGGTAAGTAGAAGTGGGAGTATATAGTTACAAATCGTTAATGGGTATAATTTCTTACTG
>CAMCBE010000037.1 GCA_945872805.1 Chitinophaga pinensis
TCATCATGTTAGAGACGTTGTTGAACAGTGTGAGCGCATTGCGAAAAAGGAAAAAGTAGAAAAGTCAATTATTGCAGATATTAAATTAGCTGCTTGGTTACATGACATAGGCTATATATGGGAACCTAACAGACATGAAGCAAGAGGATCAGAATACGCAAGAAGCATATTGACAGAATTGAATTTTCCAAAATCCAAAATTGACTTGATTACGGGAATGATAATGGCAACCAAAATACCTCAATCCCCTAAAAATAAATACGAAGAGATTATTTGCGATGCAGATTTAGATTATTTGGGAAGAGAAGATTATATAGAAAATAGTAATGGTTTATTACAAGAAATAAAGTTGAATAGAGAAATCACAGAAATTGATTGGCTTAATATTCAAGATAAATTTTTAAAAACACATTGCTATTTTACAACTGAATCAATAAACAGGAGAGAAAGTAAAAAACAAACCAGAATCAAAATAATTCAAGAACAAATTATAAATATAAAAAATGGCACAAGCAGGACATAGTGCAAATAAGAAACATTTCCAGTTAGATCGGATTTCCTTTTTTACGGATGGAGTTTTTGCAATTGCAATTACACTATTGGTAATTGAGTTTAAGGTGCCCGTTATAGAACATGCTACAGATGAAGCGTTGTGGAATTCACTCAAACAAATGGCATGGAAATTATTAGGCTTTGTAATTAGCTTTTGTATTGTAGGTTATTACTGGTCGGTCCATCATCGCATATTTGGTTATGTTGAAAAATATACTAGCCGTTTATTATGGTTAAACCTTTCGTTTTTATTTTCAGTGGTTCTACTCCCATTTACTTCGGGGCTTTTAGGAGAATATGCTTCTGAAACTGAATTGCATTTGCCTTATGCTGTTTATGTGATAAATATTTGTTTAACCGCTTCTATGAATGCTCTCTTGTGGTTTTATTTAAGCAATCATAATTTAGATCTACTAACGCATAAAATTTCAAAAGATAGAATATTACTAGGTTTTTACTTCACCTTAGTAGTACCAGTTATATTTCTTATTTCATTGGGCTTAGTTTTTATAAACCCTACAGTTGGACGACTCGTCCCGCTATTCATTCCTCTCGTTTTAAAATACGGTTTGAATGGACTAAGTGCAAGAGCCACTGTTACCGAAGAGCTTCCAAAAGAAATCCATCCGAATAATTTTTAGAAAGTTTTTACGTGTCGGATTCTCTAGACGTTGAAGAGGTTGAAGGAATTCAAGAAGTTTAGGAATGTTTAGGTAAGTTTATAAAGGTTGAACAATACTTTTCATTTTATTTTTTTACAATTCTTAACGAAACTCCACCGCTAGCTTTCAAATCAAACGAAAGTGTTTGGTTGGATTTTACAGCCCTTTGCTCAACCTTAACATGGGTAGCGGTTTTGATCTCTGGACCTCCATCTGAATATATGTAGGCGGTATACGTGGCATTGCTGTCTAGAAATGATAAAGGAATTTTTATTGACCTAGATTCACTATTGGTTATGGCACCAATATACCATTCACTTCCACTTCGCCTTGCCACTGTTATGAACTTACCAATCTCTCCCTGTAATACTTTTGTATCATCCCAGGTTGTAGGCATATTATCCCATAAATCTATTTCAGGTTCTCCATTATATTTATCAGCACCATCATAGCAATATAAAGGTGGGATAGGATTATAAAAAACAATAGGCAAGGATAGCCGATGTGCAAACGTTGTACCAGTTGTACCGTAATACGCCAAGGTGAAATCAGCTGGGCCTGCAATAAAACGAGTAAAGGCTAAATGGGTATCATGGGTTGCATCTGGAGTCATTTCACTCAAGATACCTTCTGCTGATAGTAAGTTAGGATATGTTCTGCTATACCCTGTTGGCCTATACTCATCATGTATATCAACCAACATTTCATAGTTAGCACATTTCCTAATCGCTTCATGCAACCAAGTTGTCCAGTATTGAGAACCCACTTGTACAAAACCAAATTTGATTCCTTTGATCCCCCATTTCTTATATAAAGGCAATATATCATCCAACTGCCGCGCTAAATGTTTTTGATTGACATAAAGCCACAAACCTATCCCCCGCTCTTTACCATACTTCACTACTTCTTCGATATCTAAATTTCCATTCGTAGCATATCCAATAGTATCAGCCGCAATTTTTGTAGCATCACTGTTATCACCACCCTCAAATCCGTACCAGCCAGCATCAATATGAATATACTGCATCTTCCTTTTAACTGCATAATCGATAGCCGCTTTGCTGCCCTTTGTGGAATTGGTCAAATCCCACATTATTTTTCCTGGCTTAATCCAGGAAACATCTTTAATAGCAGAAGGCTGATTCAGATTCAACATGATGAAATTATTTTCTAACAATTTTCCAGGTTGCTCTGCCGCCATGACCACTCTCCATGGACTGGAGAATGAAATCACGTTTTCTACAGGTCCGTATAATTTACAGGCGATGGTATTTGCTTTTTTATCGCTGACAACGAACTTAGTCCTGGCAAAGTCAACCAATGCCGCTTCTGATAAACATGCATACAGTCCATTGGGCAATTCCAAGGTCAATGGTCGTTCACATTCATCAGGCCAATTTGATAAAGGGAGTAATTGATAGAGCGATTGGGCATAATCGGTAAACCAAGCCTTTGTATTTTCAGGCACCGTAAATTCTGTCATTTCACTGTCTACTCTATCGGATTCATCTGCACCTTGCTTTGGTATTTCCATCAGATTATATCGAAACGCTAAACCTTCATTGTAGGCACGTACTTCAAGATCAACCTCTCTATCAAAGCAATAAAGGCAATCGCCCGTACTCATAACCAAACGGATAGTTAATTGATTGTAATTATCCCTGATGCTATTCCGCTCTCCTATCACAGGATGCCATATTGTATCTTTACTACCTCGTATGACTTCTTTCAATCGAAGTCCATCAGAGAACCTTCCTATACCAAGTGCGGATGGAAGTATTACTTCTTTGGCATGGTAATTCATTTTCCACGATAGCTTTCCGTCGGCTAACATAATTTCACTTTGCACTTTTCCATCGGGAGAAGTAATGGCAATTTTCTCCTGCGCATAAACAGAAGAAGAAAGGGTTAACAGTAAAATAAAAATGTATTTATACATGGTCTTGTTGTTGAGCTAATGTATTATCTAAAATACAGCTTTGCGCCTCGAATTGTATCTCTTATAACGAAATCCTTTTCGATAATTAATAGTCAGGCTGATTGAACTGAAGTCTTGTTAAGATCCTCTCAAAATATTCTCCATTACTTTTCCCTTCGCTAACTCATCAACTAATTTATCGAGATACCTTACCTTTTGGGTCAATGGATCTTCTATTTCCTCAACGCGATAGCCGCAGATTACGCCAGTGATACGGTATGCATTTGGATGGAGGGAGGCTTGGTTGAAGAATGCTTCAAAGCTTGCCCGCTCATTGATCATTTGTTGCAACTGCTTCTCATCAAAACCGGTTAACCAGCATATCACTTGATCCAATTCTTTTTTCGATCTACTCTTTTTCTCCACCTTATTGAGGTATAAAGGATATACCGATGCGAAAATCATTTTTCGAATGCGGTCCTGTTGTGTAGCAGAATTATTCATAAAAGGATTTTATTTTTTTACCTACATCAACTAAATTAACTCCACGCATTTTTTAAAAACCGTAGCCAGTTTTTATAAAATATATTTTCTATATCCAGATGACTATACCCTCTTTGAGATAATAACCCTTTCAACGTTTGTAAATCAGCAATCGTATCTAAATCCATTGGGGACTGCTCTGTACCATAGGTTCCATCCAAATCACTTCCAATTGCACAGTGAAGTGAGTTACCTGCTAATTGACAAATATGGTCATAATGATCAATGATACTTTCAATGTTAATTCCAAATGCTGCAGGATTACTTTTACGTGCAATAAAATCAGGCTTCATCATCCACGCATCAAAACATCCACCAATCACAGCGTTACGCTCAATCAATATCCTAATTTGTTCATCTGACAACTGACGTTGGTGAGGCACCAGTGTTCTGCAATTATGATGACTAGCCCAGATATGTCCATGAAACAAATCCATTGCTTCAGAAAAACCTTTATCTGTTAAATGCGTCACATCCAAAATCATATTCAATGCACTCATCTCTTTCAACAAGTCTTTACCCAAAGAGGTGAAGCCATCCGTGGTACCTGTGCCTGAAGCATAGCGTCCAGTACTATAATGTGCTGGACCAATCACGCGCAACCCATAACCATATGCTTTTTCGAGGTAGGTTAAATCAATCAACGAATCAGCTCCTTCCAAACTTAATATATAGCCAACAGGCTTTTCAGTATTGGGTTTTGTTTCATCCATCCACAGGCGTACATGCTCTTCAAGCGAAACAAGATTATTAATTTGCTTCATTTCACCTTCGAATTCCATCGCTTGATACCAAGCCAGTTGAGCTTGAGACATGGCCCAGGCTTGATGTGGCGAATTCCAACCTGCTCCGGGTAAATTTCCATTTTGTTGATTAAACCTCGCCAGTTGCGTAGCTACAACCAAACCAATATTTGCCTTTCGCAATTCAGGCAAGGAAACTGTTCCGCGTCCCCTATCAATTTTATCCGTCATCCCTTCCTCCGATTTACGAATATCTGATACAGACATTCTATAATCACGATTCCATTCAATGGCGTTTGTCGAAATATCTAAATGGGCATCAATTAAAAACATAGATGGAGGATATGAATAGGTTGATTTTATTTTTTTTTGAGTTTCTTTTCAACTACGTCTGCAGGATACTTCAATGCCAATGCCCTTATATCATAACTAAACTCCTGAAAGGTTTCTTCCCAAAGCTTCGCCTCTTCTTCCGTATAGGAATAAAATCCATTTGCATTCAGTACTCCTCTTCCACCAGCTTTAACAACATCATCTATCAATTTTGGAACAGTGGTTTGATTGCTGAGTGTGGGTAATAAATCTTTCATCACGGTATGGTATGCATCAACTCCCGTTAAATCCATCCACCTGAATACACCCACTAATGTCATCCAATAACCTGGATTATTTCTACATGCCCGATCAACATCTTCAATGGAAGCAAAACCATTTTCTACCAAATAACAGGCTTCGCGATAAACGGCATACATTAAGCGATTGGTAATAAACCCTCTAATATCTTTTCTCACAAGTGTAGGCTCTTTGCCCCATGCATGGGATATTTCGTAGAGGTATTCCCCTTTTACTACATCTGAATTTTCACCACAAATAATTTCTAAAAAGCGGGTTGTATGGGAAGGTTCAGCCCAATGCAATCCCAAAAAGCGTTTTGGAAATTCCACTTCCTTTTGCAAAATACTAATTGGAATAGCTGATGTATTGCTCGTTAAGATTGATTCCGAAGAAATGACTTTCTCTATTTTTTGGTAGACCGACTTTTTAATTTCGATATTCTCAAGCGTGCACTCAATAACAATCTTACAATTTTTCAATGCAGTATAATCTTCTGAAATGGTAAGATGTTGCAAATAAATGGAAGGCTCTTCTTTCACCATTCCATCTTCTAATGATTTTTTAAGGTGCCCCTGAATACGCTTTTCAGCATGATCAAGGTCACTCGGAAGTGGTGCAATCGCAATAACTTTATGTCCAGCGATCAACAAACACGTACTTATGCTACAGCCCATAAGTCCAAGACCTACTACACCTACTTCAACTTCTTTTGGATCAATTGAATCTTTCATACATGAATGATTAAAGTGTTTAACTATTAATACGTCGCTCTACCACCAGACAAATCAAATGTAAATCCTGTGGTGAAACTATTTGTTGGTGAAACTATATACGCAACCAAGTTTGCTGCCTCCTCAAGTGTTCCGCAACGCTTCATTGGAATTTTGTCTGTCATGTATTTAACTTGTTCATCGGGCATAGCATCTACCATCGCAGTTTGAATAACTGCTGGTGCTAAGGCATTAACCGTTATGCCATTTTCAGCATATTCTTTCCCTTGCACTTTCGTCATACCAATAACTGCCGCTTTTGAAGCCGAGTATGCAAGCATCCCTGCATTACCTTCCTTTCCAGCAATGCTGGCAATATGCAAAATTCTTCCATACTGTTGATCCAACATGTATGGAAGCACATATTTTGATGTGAAGTATGAACCCATAAAATTAATTTCAAACACCTTGCTTAAATTATCGGTTTCTGTGAGATGACTTTTAGTATTTGTCTTACCAGTAATTCCAGCAGAATTGACTAGGATATCAATTCGTCCAAAATCTGTATGAATTGCTTGAATGATATTTTTTACATCTTCTTCTTTTGTTACATCAGATTTATAATACTTAATACTAGAACTATGTTCAAATTCAGTAGGGATTTTATCGGCTATATCCAACAAGGCTAATTTAACACCCTCACTAGCAAGCTTTTTTGAAATCGCTAACCCTAAACCTGATGCCGCACCGGTTATAACGGCCACTTGATCTTTCATCGAACTATTTTCCATCTAATACGCTTTTAATTGTAATGAAATACTTTTTGAAATTAAACCATTTTCGTTCATTTTTGATATCGATTTAGGATAAGAAAATAATATCTATCCACAACCGAGATCTATCGAAGAATCAGTCTTGGTATATGGTGAAACTTTTCTAATTTAGATTGATTATCCTGTTGGCAGAAAAGCTTGCTGCAAAGCATAATTTTTTCTCCTTAATAAGGATTTAGCTATAAAAATTTAGTAAGCCAATCATCAAAAAATATTCAACCATGAAGTCTAAAATTGTACATCCAGACCGCGAATCGAATTACGTAACAGGGGCTTATTCAGATGCGGTGATTGCAAATGGAATAGTATATGTAAGCGGTCAGGCATCTGTTGATTTCAAAAACTCAACATTTGTATTAGGTACTATTGAAGAAGAGACAATACGCACACTTGAAAATATAAAAAGCATTCTTACTGCAGCAGGCAGTTCAATGAATGATGTGGTTAAATGCACTGTGCACTTAGCCGATATCACGGAATTTGATCGCTATAATAAAATTTATTCAGAATATTTTCCTGGCATTAAACCATCACGCACAACAGTACAATCCGTATTGGTTGGAGGATTGAGGGTTGAAATAGATTGCATAGCCACATTATCCTAAAGAGTGAACTCAGCTTAAGTAAATCTCTCCTTTCATATACAAAATACATTTCCCGGAAATCGAAACACGGTCTCCGTTTAGCGCACAGTACAAATCGCCGCCTCGAGTAGAAAGCTGTTTAGCCCTAAAGATATTTTTATTCAATACTCGAGCCCAATAAGGTACCATTGAAGTATGCGCAGAACCTGTTACAGCATCTTCATCCCCGCCAGATTGTGGCCCAAAATATCTTGATACAAAATCCACCTCCTTTCCAACTGAAGTAACGATAACCCCTCTTGCTTCAATTTGACTCAATTTTGCAAAGTCTGGTTTTAAATTCAGTATTTGCTCTTCATTATCATAGATCAACATATAATCCGACTTTCCTTTATAAACTTCTTTTGGCGCTATATTTAAGCCACTATAATACTGTGGGTCTAATGGAATTTTTTCAATCGAATCAATTGGGAAATTGAGTAACAGCGTATCCTCTAGGAGATCTACTGTCAATTCACCACTTCTACTAGAGTAAAAAGAAACATGCTTACTGCTTTGCTCTAAAAAACTAAAAACAATAAAGGCACTTGCTAAGGTAGCATGTCCACATAAATCAACTTCAACAGTGGGAGTAAACCATCTTATATCATACCCATCATCTCGTTTCACAATGAATGCAGTTTCAGCTAAATTATTTTCAGCAGCAATATTTTGCATCATTTGATCATCTAACCAATGTGCTAAAGGACAAACTGCAGCAGGATTTCCTTTAAAAAGTTCGGATGCGAAGGCATCAACTTGATAAATAGAATACTTCATAAATAATGATTATTATGAAATATACCTATTAATTTACAACTAGAAATAATCTAAAATATATGTTAGGACTTGATCT
Organism: Chitinophaga pinensis; assembly: GCA_945872805.1. Taxonomy (GTDB): domain Bacteria; phylum Bacteroidota; class Bacteroidia; order Chitinophagales; family Chitinophagaceae; genus Pollutibacter. The sequence goes on from CAMCBE010000037.1 coordinate 8,056, forward strand.
TGTCTAAAAGAAAATCCCTACTGGTTTTACCCAAGTGCTCTTGCCCCTTAAGAAATTGTTGACGGACAACGATAGCTGTTTTTTCCCTGCTCTCTGGAGTCCACCCTGGAGGCATAAATAATAGCGAAAGTTTATTCTTAAACCCCTTAGTAGACTTTAGATCCTTGTATAAACAAATGCACTCGCCAAAATAAAAATCAACAAAATTTGTTACATCCATTTCACGTGTAATGCCATACTCAATTTTTACTTCATCCTTTTCATTTTGCAATGTCCCAAATAACCAATCCCAAAAAGGAAGTAAGACACAAAAATTAGTATCCATATACAATGGGTTCTTGGCATGATGAACACGATGGTGGGAAGGCGTAATGAATAATTTTTCAAGTACCCACAACTTGCCATTTTTAAAGGCATCTTCCCCGGCATGAATGAATGTGCCCCATGTACCATCAATGACTAGAATGATAGCTACCATTTCTGGACGAACTCCTAAAATCATCAATAGAGGGACTTGTATGGCAGCGGTATAATACCCCTCAGCAAAAAAGTGTACCCAAGCCACCGTTAAGTTCATTTCTGCCGGAGCGTGGTGGGGGGAATGCAGGCACCAAAATAGCCTAACTCGATGAGCAGCATAATGCCAAATCCAATAAGTCAGTTCCCACATCAAATACGCATAAAGCCACCCATACCAATTTCTGTCTATAGTAAACAAAGCAAACTGCTGAAAAAAGGGCATCATTTCGATGTAAACAAAAATGATAATTAATTTAGAAATGTATTCATTGAATACTTTCGCTAGGAAAGTTGACTTATATCGTCTGAAAAATTCCTTTACAAAAGAAACCTTGCGAATACGATCAAACAAGATATCAACACGTTTGATGAATGGCTGACCAGTCATACTCAATTTCAGCGTCGCTACTTTATAATTGAAGTTTTTGAACGGATGCATTTTTATGAATAACCGAATCATTTCAACCAGTAAGAAGAACGTGGTGAGCATTGAAAGAAGCGCCATGACCGACTGATAGTATATCTTTTTCTGTATCGGATCAGCCATATCATTCAAATACCCCATGCCAATGAAACTTTTAAGGCTACCATCAATAAATGAATTGATGGTTAGGTATAATATTGAAGCAGCAAAACCAATAAATAGTAGATTTTCGATTTTATTCCAAATGAACTTTGCTTTTTGCATCATTATATTGTTTTTTTGAGGTGAACCTCTAGACATAAAAGATCTCGCCATACTCCGTTCAGACCTAGTTTAAAACTACCAATTAATCTAAAACAAACTCCAAAAGGGCAAAAAAAATTACACCCCTAAAAGAGGAATTTCAACTGTAAATAAATCAAAAAAGACACTTTTTTAAATGGTAATTCCCAAAAAAGATATTAAATTCGGTTATACAAAAATAAAACATATGAAAAAGTTACTCATGCTATTTGCAGTTGTCCTAACATTTACACTTGCTCATGCACTAGATAAAGGAAAATGGACAGGTTTTATCGGTGATGACAAATGTGGAGTCAAGGGAAATAATAAAGAACATTCTGATTGCGCAAAAAGTTGCGTAGATGGTGGTGCTAAACCTGTGTTTGTAGTGGGTACAAAAGTATACACTATCAGCAACCCTGAAATAGTAGCGAAATTTATTGGTCAAGAAGTAACCATCAAAGGAACAATTACCAATGATGTGCTTGTAATTAAATCAGTAACAAATTAATTGCCCACTTTTAGGTTTAAAGCGAGCTCATTAAAGGGCTCGCTTTTTTATTTAAAGTGCATTATTTTTAGGTTATTAGATGTAAAAAAAGCTAATTGAATGATAGTTATTTTGACTACGACTTAAAATTAATTGTATAGGCATAAGTGCTAAATGTGATATTATAGCATTTTTTCAAAAAGGAAAATAAAAATAGACCCCTTCAATTGTCATTCCGAGCGAAGCGAGGAATGACAGCATAGATTCTCAAAATAAACGATACCTCAATTTCTTCGTTATTATATTATACGCTGTTTACTCTTTCTCTTCTCAATCGAGCAATCAATCTTACTCAAGGAGCAAATGAAAATGTAATAGTGCTATCCATTCCCGATTATAGTGTAACACCATTTAGCAAGAATTTGGATACCGCAAAAATCAGCAGAGACATTGATGTATTCAATAGTATCAACTATAGAATCACACAGGAATACAACTGCAATTATATATACATCACGGATCTCACGCGTGAAGCCAAATCAATTCGGAAATTGATTGCAACTGACAGCTTACATCCTTCAGGTATGGCTTATCGGCAATGGGCGGAAAAATTGAATACATTAATCGGAAAAAAAATTTAACGTGACCCGATACAGCTCAATACACTAAAGCAATAATACTTTCTAAAAATAGTACGTCAGATAAAATATAAATTCAAATAAATAGAATTGGATTTTTATATTGGCTTAAGTTTGCC
>CAMCBE010000038.1 GCA_945872805.1 Chitinophaga pinensis
ATGATGAGTTAATTTTCGATACATTAAAAAGTGAAGCAGAAGAAATGAAATCCCTCATTATAGAAAATATGGAGAATGCGCTAGAGCTTCCTAATAATGTTCCTGTTATTGCAGAAGCTGGCATCGGCGAAAATTGGCTAGTTGCCCACTAACAATACTCATGCTCAACATGATTCTTTCGAACAAAGAATCATAAAATTAAACTATGATCACACATTTATTCGTTTGGTGGTTTAAATTTAAAGGGTGGAAAATTTCGGGAGTTGTTCCACATGAGATACAAAAGGCTGTTATTATTGCAGCCCCCCATACGTCTAATTGGGATTTTATTTATGCACTAGCAGTATTTAAATTACTGGGGTTAAATGTAAAATACCTTGCTAAGAAAGAATTATTCAGATTCCCTCTTAGTATTTTTTTAAAAAATACTGGTGGAGTACCTGTTGAACGCAAAAAAAGTCAAAGCTTAACTGAGGCAATGATCAACAAATTCAACAATTTTGATAAACTCCTTGTTATAATACCGGCAGAAGGTACTCGAGGGAAAGTAGAAAAATGGAAAAGTGGGTTTTACTATGTTGCGGTAGGGGCAAATGTTCCTGTATTACCAGGGTTTTTAGACTATAGAAATAAAGAAGCTGGTTTTGGAGAGCCGATATACTTATCAGGGGATAAAGTAGCCGATATGAATAAGTTAAAAATGTTTTATAAAACTAAAGAGGCGAAATATCCAGAATTATTTAATATTGAATCCATAAAAATTGATTGATTATAAAAAGCGAAATGAATACGTTTATTAAATTTCTTACACTCACAGGATCACGCTACTTTATTCTAGCAGGTATATTTTTCTATACCTTCTATGTTTTGTTTTATAAACCAATGAATCATAAAAAAATACAAAAAAACATCCCAAGTAACCGAGATTACGTGCGAGAAATAAGATTCTCTATATTCACACTCATTATTTTCTCACTTATACCGACCATTTTCATAGGAAATCCTGATATAGCATCACACACTCTTTTATATAAAAAAATTGAAGAAAAAGGCTGGGTTTATTTTATACTAGTATTTCCAATCATGATTTTTTTACACGATACCTATTTCTATTGGACACACCGATTGATACACCATAAGTCTATTTTTAAGATATTCCATCTTGTACATCACAAATCAACAAATCCATCACCTTGGGCAGCCTATGCATTCCATCCATTTGAAGCATTAGTAGAAGCCGGAATTTTCGTGATTTTTTTATATGTATTACCAATGCATCAAATTCATTTTTTTGTATTCTTCTTTTTTACAATTCTATATAACGTATATGGACATTTAGGATGGGAACTTTATCCAAAAGATTTTAACAAAAGTAGAATTGGAAAATGGATCAATACATCCGTGAGCCATAACCAACATCATCAATATTTCAAAGGGAATTATGGGCTATACCTTCTTTTCTGGGACCGAATGATGGGAACGATAAGAGAAGATTATGATGAGACTTACAATAGGATAACAAACACATGAACCCACTTATAATTTATTGCTACGACGCATATTGTGGTTGGTGTTATGGATTCAGTCCAGTCATCAAAAGTCTTTATAAAAAATACCATACTCAATTTGATTTTGAAACTATTTCAGGAGGAATGATTCCAATTGAGTCATCTCAACACATAGGTACAATTGCCCCATATATTTTAGATGCCTATAAAACTGTCGAAGAAACAACTGGAGTTAAATTTGGAGAAGATTATTTATGGCATATTAAAAATCCTGATCTAAGTGATTGGTGCCCAAATTCAGAAATGCCAGCCATTGCAATGGCTATTTTCAAAGACATTTATCCTCGAAACACCATAGAATTTGCTGCAGATTTACAATTTTCATTGTATGAAGAAGGACGTGATTTGACAGACCCAGAAGCATACCGACATTTATTGGTTAAATACGACATGAATGAAGATGAATTTTATTCAAAACTTAAAGATCCTGCGTATAAAGAAAAAGCATACTATGACTTTTCTCTCATCAAACAATTAAAAGTAAACGGGTTCCCAACAGCGTTTATTCAACTAGATGCATCAAAATTATATATGATTACCAGAGGATATAGCCCACTCGAAACGATAGAAAAAAGGATTAGCGATATTCTAATCGAAAATAAATTTCAATAAATTGGTCGTACCTTGCGGTCTCTTAAAACATAGCCTATTATGGAATACAACAAACTCATTTCAGTAACCGGATTTTCAGGACTTTTCGAATTAGTTACTAGTAAAACAGATGGAGCGATCATAAGATCCCTAGAAGATGATACAACTAAATTTGTATCAAACAGGCAACATCAATTTTCACATCTTGAATCGATTGAAGTATATACGGATGATGATAACGTAAATCTTGCGGACATATTTAACGCAATGACTGAATTGAATATAGAGCTCCCTTCAGAAAAAGACAATAAAGCAATTCGCGCTTACTTTGAAAAAGTATACCCTAAAATGGATTTCGAGAAGGTATACAACAGTGACATGAAAAAAATGGTGCGTTGGTTTACCTTAATAAAAAAACATGAGATTGAAATTAAGCTGACTGAACTTGAGGAAGAAGAAAATGATGAAAAAGAAGAAAATTAATTTTAACCAATAGATTAATGTTGAACTCATGCCATACAGTGCGGATATTAAAAAACTAGAACATTATTTTCTTCCGAAAGAATATACACTATCCGATTGGGGAAGCTTAGAGCCATATTTTATTCAACTTAATGAAAGACCATTAAACTCAGTATCTGATCTTGAACAATGGATGAAAGATATGAGTGAAGTTGAAGCATTCATTAGCGAAGATGCCTGTTGGAGACAAGTTAGAATGACATGCGATACTGAAAATAAAAGTTTAGAAGAAGCCTTCAACTTTTTTTTCATGGAAATTCAACCGAAAATTCAACCCTACGCAGACCTACTCAATAAGAAACTTATAGATTGCCCTTTCACTCAAGAAATCAATCAACATAAATATTTCACGTATTTACGATCTGTTAGGAAAAGTATTGAACTATTCAGAGAGTCCAATATTCCACTTCAATCTGAAGTAAGTGTATTGCAACAACAATATGGTGCAATCGCTGGCAAAATGATGATTGAACAAGATGGTAAAGAATTCACATTGCAGCAGGCTGCAAAATACTTAGAAAGTGAAAACAGAGAGATGCGTGAAACTGTTTATAAAAAAATTGCTACTAGAAGAGTAGAAGAAAAAGAACCTCTCAATGATTTATTTTCAAAACTCATTGAAAAAAGGCATCAAATTGGATTAAACGCCGGATTTGAAAATTACCGTGACTATAAATTTGCAGAAATGGGGCGCTTCGACTATACCCCTGAAGCCTGCTACCAATTTCATGAAGCAGTAAAAAAAGAAGTAGTCCCTTTAGTTGATCAAATATATACTGATCAGAAAAATCGACTAGGTTTAGAAAGCATGAAGCCATGGGATACTGAAGCAGAACCTGCTGGCATTACACCATTACGCCCTTTTACTGACGGAAATGATCTTCTAACAAAATCAATCATATGCCTTGATGAGTTGAATCCATTTTTTGGAGACTGCTTAAGAAAAATGAAAGAACTCAACCACCTTGATTTAGATAGTAGAAAAGGAAAATCGCCCGGTGGTTACAATATGCCATTGGCTGAAAGTGGTGCCCCTTTCATATTTATGAATGCAGCAGGACAAATGTCTGATTTAACTACCATGGTGCACGAAAGTGGTCATGCTATTCATTCTTTTCTTTCACATCCACTAGAACTGACCGGGTTTAAAGAGTATCCAACAGAAATGGCTGAGGTGGCTAGCATGTCAATGGAACTGTTTACTATGGACCATTGGGATATTTTCTTCAATGATGAAGAAGAAATGAAAAGAGCAAAACGTCATCAACTTGAACGAGTGATTACTATCTTTCCATGGATAGCAACAATTGATAAATTCCAACACTGGGTATACGAACACCCAACTCATTCGTTGGAAGAAAGAAAAGAAAATTGGCTTCGCATACTAAATGAATTTTCAACAAACTCAATAGATTTTAGCGAGCTGGAAAAATTCAGATCATATAGTTGGCAGAGACAACTCCATTTATTTGAAGTTCCATTCTATTATATCGAATATGGCATCGCACAACTTGGCGCCATCGGTATGTGGAAACAATACAGGGAAAATAAAGAAAAGGCATTGGAAAATTATATTACTGGGCTAAGCCTAGGCGGTACAAAAACGTTGCCCGAATTATACCATGCTTCAGGCATCGACTTTGATTTTTCACCTGAAAAAATTAGTGAATTGATGCTTTTTGTTAAAAAAGAGCTGGAATCTCTCTGATATACCACTATTATGGTATGCCCTAAACTTGTTTGAACCTGATTAGCTAGATATCTTCATGTAAGAAAATTCTAACTCAGAATAAAGAAGCTACTAATCAAAGCCTTAACGAATGTCCCGGTGTTTTTACATTGGGACATTTTTATGCCCTACATAATTTACAAATACCATTGACTACCATATTAATTGCCTTCATCGAATACCCTTTAGGAAGTGTAATAACTGGAATCATAACATCATCCAAGCAAAGTGTACGTCCACATTGATCACATAAAAAATGAACATGATTATCATGATGATGACCTGAAGAAATACAGTCATCACTACATAAGGCATATTTAATGGTATTATCTGTTGTAGGAATAGTATGAATAATACCCCTCTCTAAAAATGTCTGCAATGTTCTATAAATAGTTACTCTATCATATTGATCTGCCAATTTCTCTATATCCTGATGAGCCAAGGCAGTGGAAGCAGATAAAAAAATATCAATAATTTTTTTTCTACTTGAGGTTACACTCAAAGCACTGCTCTTTAATATAGATTCCGCTTGATTTACCACCTTATTCAGCAATTAGTTCAGAAATGTCATGAATAAGTTGCTCTACCTCATCTTTTTTTATCCCATCATAAACACCCCTAACCCGTCCTACCCGATCAACCAAGGTAAAAAATTGAGTATGCAAAAACTGCTCATCAATATTTTTAGAATTATTCTTAGGGTCATCGAGCATATAACTTTCTCGCGCGGCTTTATAAAGTGCTTCTTTACTGCCCGTAACAAACCACCAGTTTTTTGAATTAGCCCCCATTGAGTCTGCATAATGTCTCATCACTGGCAATGAATCTGTTTCAGGATTTACTGTATGCGAAATCACTATAAAGTTGGAGTCAGACTTAAATCGTTCATAAATAGCTTTCATATTTTTATTCATCTTCGGGCAAATTCCCCTGCATGAAGTGAAAAAATATTCTGCAACATACACTTTGCCTTGTGTTTGCTGCTCGGAAACCATGGTACTATCCTGCTTCAAAAATGAAAAATGCTGAACAGTGTTTAAAACAGGGAGTTTCACCTTGGCAAAATCAGTGGTATACATCATTACCCCATAAAACACCGCAAAGAGTACACCAAAAAAAATCAGATAAACGATTGCCTTTTTACTCATACCTCGATTTATTATGCAAAAATACAGCAGCTAAAGTTAATATACTTGCACTGTAGAATGCAACTTTGTTGCAAAATACTTAAATTTGCACTCCCTCTTATGTTAAAGATAAATTACGATAGACTTGGAATAGTGGCTAGCATAGCATGTGCAATTCATTGTACACTGCTGCCATTAGTGATTTCCACTCTTCCCATCCTTGGATTAAACCTCATAAATAACCTATTTTTTGAGGTTTGTATGATTCTAATTTCCTTATTAATTGGCATCTATTCCCTTAGGCATGGTTTCACAAAACACCACCATAAATTGAGGCCAATTTTACTTTTCACTTTAGGCATGGTTTTCTTGATTCTGAAGCAGGTATTTCACCCACATCAAATTTGGTTTTTAGCCCCTGCAGTTGTGTTAATCATTTGGGCACATTACATCAACTTAAGGCTTTGTAGAAAAGTAGCCCACGATCATGGCGAACACTGCAGTCACTAATATTCTTATGTAAAGAAATTAGCTGAATACATAGGAATATTTTAAATTGTTATCTAAAGCAAAACACTTCTATATGATTTCAAGAAGACATCTACTGAAGCAACTTTCCTTGCTAACGGCAGGAACAGCATTATTGGCTGATGCATCAGCTATAACATTTAGTAAGAAAAGAAAAATTGGAATACAATTATATACCTTAAGAAATGACATTGAGAAAGATCCAAAAGGTGTACTGAAAAAAGTAGCAGCACTTGGATTTGAAGAAGTTGAAAACTTTGGATACAATGGAAAATTCTTTGGAATGGAACCTGCTGAATATAAAGCTCTTTTATCTGAGCTGAAGTTAACTGCACCGTCTGGTCACTACCTTTATGGTAACTTCGGAAACAAAAAAGTTCCAGGTACCATATTACATGGGTGGGATAAAGCAATAGAAGATGCTCTTACAATAGGTCAACACTATATGGTGGTTGCATACCTCATGCCGGAAGAAAGAACGTCGATCAGTGATTATAAGAAAATTGCAGCTGATCTAAATATTGCTGGGAAAAAATGCAAGGACGCAGGGATTCAACTTTGTTACCATAATCATGATTTTGAATTTCAAGAAATCGAGGGACAAATTCCTTTTGATATTCTAACCAAAGAAACAGATACTTCGTTGGTTAACTTTGAATTGGATCTCTACTGGGTAAGTAAAGCAGGGAAGGATCCTATAGCTTTACTTAATCAACTAAAAGGCAGAGTAGCACTTTGGCATGTGAAAGATATGGACAACACATCGAAGAAAAATTTCACAGAAGTTGGCAATGGGGTAATTGATTTTCCAACCATTTTCAAAAATGCAAAACTATCTGGGATGAAGCATTTCTTTGTTGAACAAGATGAATGCCCTGGCTCTCCTTTTGTTAGTGTAGAAAAAAGTATCACTTACATAAAGGCTTCTCTACTAAAAAATCTTTAGTTGTATGAAAATAGCTAATATTTCATTTGCTGTTATATTCATCCTTTTTGCATTACTACAATATAATGATCCAGATCCTTATCTATGGATTCCTATATATGGTTATGCAGCTATGGTATGTATCCTAAACGCACTAAACAAATACGATAGATTTGCACATATCGCTGGGATAATTTTCTGTATTGGATTTGGCGTAAAGCAACTCTTTGTAAGAGATGGAGTTTTAGATTGGATAAAGAGATATGATACTGAAAACCTTGTTCAAAGCATGAAAGCAACAAAACCTTGGATCGAAAATACCAGGGAATTTGGAGGATTGACAATCATTTTACTTGTTCTCCTAATAAACATTACCACACATAAAAAAACCGGAGCTAAATAGCATCCGGCTTTTTACGTTCAATATCAATTTATTTTCCTGTCATAAACTTCATAGAAACCAATGCAAATTTTTGGGTTTCACCTGGATCAGCCTTTTCAATTTTCATAAATAAGCTTGTTGGTTTACTTGGAAGATTTTTAAGCGGCACTATAATTTCTGATGTTTTGCTAGAAATATCCTGCCCCATAAAGACTTCTCCAATCTTTGTACCCTTTATATCATCAACATACCAACTTATTCTATACCCTTTATCTGGAGAGGCATCAATATCATAAGCCAGTTCAAGGGCATTCACATCCTTCAAATTAAGGTTATCAAATTTCAGCCATCCGGATTCGTCATTCAAAATCGCAAAATGATTCCCATCATCTTCATTTATATCAATCCCTTCTGCGGCAGTCTTCGATTCTACCCCAACAATTGGACTTTTCATCATCGCGACAGCCACACTGGTGAGCGGTTTAATTCCCTTGGCACCTTTATCAGTATATGTTGCAGTAATCTGCATCATGTTATCATTCCCCATTTCATTTGATGTAGCTATAACCTGACCTTTTGAAGGAAGTGTTGCAGCTTCTTTTTTATTCAAACTCAAGATCCAATTAACAATAAGATTTAGGTCTTCCTTCTTGATATTAGGATGAGCCGACATAGCATTTTCACTCCAAACACCGCTACCGCCTTTGATGATTTTATTACTTAGATAGGCATGTGCTTTAGGATCATTTTCATAACGCTCGGCAATCAATTTATATGCTGGTCCGACAGATCGATCATTTTCTTTATGACATACTTTACAATCAAGAATAGCAGCAAGGTTTCTTCCTTCCATAAGTGCTGTTACTTGCTGATGACCTACCACTTGCGCGTTATCTGGGCCACTCACATAATCTACTTTTACATAAATTGATTTAGGATCTATTCCACCTGATGTACTTGAACCATCCTCCTTATCTTTTACATTTACTGTATAGAATACAGGTACACCAGGTAAATAGAAGTTATTATCAGCTTCGATTTTTACATCAACAACTGGCAATTCATTTCCTGCAAATACTTTTATGACTTCACTTTTAGTCGATGCTCCTTTTGAATCTTTTGCTATAAAATAAACAGCGTATTCTCCTGGAGTAGTAAATGTAAACGTCGCTTTATTTGATGCAGTTGCTTTCAAAGCCTGTTTTCCAAAATACCATGTATAAGTGAGCGGGTCATTATCAGCATCCTTGGACCCAGTTCCATTAGCTTTAATCGTAAAAGGTACAGTACCAGAAACTCTATTTACCGTTAACTTAGTTTTTGGAGCACGATTCCCCCCATTATAATCTATTCTTGAAAGAGCAGCATCTGGATTTTTAGTAAACCAACCGGACCCATATTCTAAGACATAAAAACGACCATCTGGACCTACTTCAATATCTATAGCACTATTAAACGTAGTGCTTTCCATGAACGGTTCCATCTTCTGATAATTTCCCTCCTCATCCATCGTAACCATTTTCATCCACCCTCTAATCCATTCATAGAATAACAACTTGTCATTGTAGTAATCAGGATAGCGAGTTTCTTTTGGATAAAATTCTGAATGGTATATTGGACCCGCCATCGCATTTCTACCGCCAGTTCCAACCTCAGGAAAATCAGGTGATACAGCATATGGATACCATATAAATGGTGAACTGAGCTGCGGCAATTCAGTTAGGCCGGTATTATTTTTAGAGGTATTAATTGGCTTCTTAGGATCAAAGTAATCTCCAATTTCACCTGTCTCATAATTAAAGTTGCGGTAAGGAAAATTATTTCCAATAAAAAATGGATACCCAAAATTACCTGGCTTACGTGCCTGATTTAATTCATCATATCCTCTTGAACCTTTAACATTGGGACTTTCTTGTCCAGCATCCGGACCCACATCACCCCAATATAGAAATCCTGTTTTTTTATCAATAGAAATGCGATAAGGGTTACGTGTTCCCATGGCATAAATCTCTGGACGAGTTTTAGGTGTACCAAGCTTAAAAAGATTTCCTTCGGGAATTGAATACGATGCATCGGGATTAACTTTTATACGAAGTACTTTACCCCTTAAATCATTTGTATTCCCAGAGCCCCTTCTTCCATCATATTGCTCAAAACCTGCTCGGTTATCAATTGGGCCATACCCTTCTAATTCATGTGTTGAATTGGGTTGATTAAATGGTGTCGTATTGTCCCCTGTAGATAAATAAAGAGAACCTTCCGGACCAAAAGCAAGTGAACCTCCTGTATGGCAACATATATCCCTCATAGAACCTACATCCAATATCTTTTTTTCTGATGCAAGGTCAAGCTTACCATCTTTAAACGTAAAACGTGATAAACGATTTGCTGCTGTATCTTTTGTTGCATAATAGAGATAGATATAATTATTATTCGCAAAGTCAGGATCTGCGGTTACACCCATTAATCCTTCTTCTGCATTGGCTCCGTTAGTGGTTGATTTAAAATACAAATCAATTTTTGCAAGCTGTGTAACTTTTTTAGTGGTGTTACTATACAGCAAGATTTCACCTTTCCGTTCAACAATAATGATATCAAAATTTGGAAGGATTGCCATTTCTGTAGGTTCATCAAATACACCTCCTCCGGCTAGATTAGTTTTTGAAAAACGATCCTCATCGGGAACTAGCAATGATTTTACTTTAGAATAATCCAACTTGACGTTTTTGCCCATGGCATACTGAATACCACCTAAAATATGTTTCAAATACATAGGTTCTGCGAACGATTCATCGGTATGACCAAGTTCTGTATAAAAAGCGCGTCCCCCATCATATTCATGGTACCATGCCATAGGATGGCTATCTCCATTACTTCCACCCTCATACGATTTTTCATCAATGCTGATCAGGACATTTACTTCAGTACCTGGAGCTTTTTTAAAATTATACCACTCGTCAACCCGCTCCCATACTGCAGGCAAATGAGTAGTGCTAATATGTGTTCTATCATGTACAATCAACTTTGCCATTTGCTGACTTGGATGACTTTTAAAATAGGCTCCCGAAAGTTTGCCGTAC
>CAMCBE010000039.1 GCA_945872805.1 Chitinophaga pinensis
TTGAAGCATTTTTATGATTATACTGTCATCTGTATTAAAGGAGAGTGCAATAACTTCACTTACTATACCCAACTTCTTTATAGCGTCAGTTGCTTCAATACCATTTACTACCGGCAGACCAATATCAATAATAGCTAAATCAGGTTTTAACCTCCTCGTTTTTTCTATCACCTCCTCCCCATTTTTAGCTTCCCCTACTACTTTATATCCATTTTCAGATTCCAATGCAGCAACCATCCCCTCTCTATAAAAAGTAAGTTCGTCAGCAACAATTATCGATATCTTTTCTCTATGCATATTTATTTATTGGTAGTATAAAATATCAGTTAAATAGATTGAATTCATAAAAAAAAGTTCAACTAATCTACTGTATAAAGATGAAATTCCCAATAGAACTTTAAGCCAGTTTAAGTCTTAAAAATAAATGAAATTAAGAGCCCTTCTAGAAAGAAGAGATAAACAAATTAATCCGTATACAGTTGAAATATTTCATGACAATCATGATTTACAGGACTTTTACGATGAATTCCAAGAGAATAAGCATATATCATTTAAGATAATGTTTGAGGTTGCACACAGATAAGTAAACAGTACAAAATAGTTCATACATGCAGCAAAGGTTATTGGGGATTCAGAAAATTTCAATTTGCAACCCCTGATTATTGCAATTATTTATTAACTTTCATTCATGACAAATCCTTCGCGCAGAAGCGCCATCAAAAACATCATGTTGGGTTCAGTTGCAGCAGGTGGAATTACTACGAGCGGAATGGCTTCCATTTTACCTCAGGAACAACTTAATCAAAAAAATAATACTCCATTGAAAGGAAATATAAACCATGCTGTTTGTAGATGGTGTTATTCAGATATACCATTAGATCAATTATGTAAAAATGCAAAAGAAATAGGAATTAAAGGCATTGATCTTGTAGGCCCTAAAGATTGGGAGACCCTTAAAAAATATGACCTCTATTCATCCATGTGCAATGGAGCTGAACTCAATCTAGTTGATGGTTTCAACGATCCTGCGTTTCATCAGAAACTAATCAAAAACTACACCGAAATGATTCCATTGGTGGCTAAAGCAGGATACAAAAATCTTATCTGCTTTTCTGGAAGTCGTCGAGGGAAAGATGATGAAACAGGATTGAAAAATTGCACTGAGGGATTAAAAAAGCTGATTGGAGTAGCGGAAAAAAATAATGTTACCCTAGTTATGGAGTTACTTAATTCTAAGATTGACCATGAAGACTACCAGTGTGATAAATCAAACTGGGGCGTTGAGCTGTGTAAACGCATTGGATCCGAAAACTTCAAACTGCTCTACGACATTTACCATATGCAAATTGATGAAGGGGATGTAATCAGAACCATTAATGAACATCATCACTATTTTGCGCATTATCATACTGGCGGGGTTCCAGGAAGAAATGAAATCAATGAAACACAGGAACTTAATTACCCTGCTATTATGAAAGCCATCGTAAAGACTGGATTTAAAGGATTTGTTGCGCAAGAATTTATCCCAACCTGGCCTGATCCAATCGCTGCGCTCAAACAAGGTGTTGAGATTTGCGACGTGTAATAATATAATCCAAATTGGTATTTCCTAGCTTTTTAGCACTGAGTCATATTGACTCTGTTTTAGTACCTTCGTGGCATGCTAAAAAGCACACTCATAAAAGCTGCTGAAGCAGCTGGAAAATTAATTCAAGAAAGAATTAACGGAAAGTTTTCTATAGAATTTAAAGAAGGTCCAAATAACCTCGTCACCGAGGTTGATAAGGCATCTGAAGCCCTTATCATGGATATCATTCGCAAAGATTTCCCTAATCACTATATACTTAGTGAGGAAATTGGGGAAGTCAAAATGGACTCCTCCTACAAATGGATTATTGACCCGATTGATGGTACAATTAATTTTGCCAACGGCATACCACTCTGTTGCGTTAGCATTGGGGTAGAAAAAGATGGGGTGATGATTATGGGAGCCGTTAATAACCCCATGCTGAATGAATTTTTCTTGACTGAAAAAAGTCAGGGAGCCTTTTTAAACGGACATCGAATTCAAGTTAGTGAACAAAAACAGGTAAAACATTCCTGCCTAGTTACTGGATTCCCTTACACATACCTCGATGTTCCCAACGGACCGCTCGACGTGTTTAGTCGATTAATTCGAGAAGGTGTCCCCGTGCGCAGACTAGGTTCTGCTGCTATTGACCTTTGTTGGGTTGCTGCTGGGCGGTTTGATGGATTTTATGAACACAAACTCAATGCTTGGGATAGTGCAGCAGGATTTTTAATGGTTCAAGAAGCTGGAGGAATCGTTACAGATTTTAAAGGCCATGAATACTCACCTTATCAACCCCATATTGTTGCAACAAACGGAAAGATCCACGATGAATTACTTCGCTGGATTTCAAATACACATCAATAAAATACCATGTCAAGAACTGAAATAAAAGATTACGGTGAATTTGGTTTAATTCATCACCTCACAAAAAACATTGAACTGCAAAATGCTTCTTCCATTTTAGGCGTTGGAGATGATGCTGCAGTAATTGATCACTTTGGTAAACAAACTGTGATCACAACCGATATGCTTATTGAAGGTGTTCACTTCGATCTATCCTATACACCTTTAAAACATTTAGGATATAAATCGGTCGTTGTTAACCTAAGTGATATCTATGCAATGAATGCAACTCCTACTCAGTTGTTACTCAGCATAGGAATCAGTAGCCGATTCAGTGTTGAAGCCATTGAAGAATTTTATGAAGGTGTTTATGCAGCCTGTGAAGAACATGGTGTTGATTTAATAGGAGGTGATACCTCTTCATCTCAAAAAGGTTTCATTATTTCTATAACTGCGATAGGAGAGGCAACTCCAGAACAAATCGTAAAAAGGTCAAATGCACAAAAAGGTGACTTGATATGTTGTTCAGGAGATTTGGGAGCCGCCTATATTGGTTTGCTATTTTTAGAAAGAGAAAAGAAAATTTATATAGAAAGTCCAGGGGTTCAACCAGATTTAGAAAATGAAGCGTATGTAATTGGTCGTTTGCTAAAACCTACTGCACGAAAAGATATTCATGAGTTACTCGAAGAAAAGAAAGTAATCCCAACGTCCATGATGGATATTAGTGATGGACTGAGTTCTGAACTATTACACATTTGCGAATCAAGTGGTGTAGGCTGTGTTATCTATGAAGACAAACTACCTATTTCAGAAGATTCGCGGAATGCTGCTTATAAGTTTGAAATTGATCCCACTGCCTGTGCATTAAGTGGTGGTGAAGACTATGAACTTTTATTTACCATCAAGCAAGATGACTATGAAAAGCTTACTCTTATCGAAAAGATAAGTGTAATTGGATACATCACAGAAGCAGAAGAAGGAGCAAAAATTAAAACAAAAGGTGGCAATACCTATAATATTACCGCTCAAGGATGGAATGCATTTAAAGAAGGATAAAACAAGAAAGTTTTGAGATTTATTTTTTTACTGCACTTAGTAATTTAGAAATAAATCCATCCATAGCACTTCCTTCAATCCAACGAACAACGGCAATCAATTCATTTTTCCGATCAACATAGATCATATTTGTTCCATTGCCGAGATGAACAAATACATCCTCAGGTGCTGATGGCAATAATTTTTTCTCAGTGTTGAGGAAATAATTCATGAAACCATATTCATGATTGGCACTCGTAGGAGTAGTAGAATACTGTATCCACTTCTCAGAAATTAATTGTTTGCCATTCCAGTTCCCTTTGTGAAATGTTAATAGACCAAAACGTGCCATGTCCAGTGCATTGATAAACATACCACCTCCATAATGGCCACCACCACTCACAGATTGTATTAGATTTCCATCCAAAACTATCCACGAATTTCTATAGCCTGCCCAATGCCATGTATTGCTTGCGCCTATGGGTTGCATAATTCTTTCTCTCATCACTTCAGGAAGTGATTTATGCCAAAGCAGTGTAGCAGCCAATGCTAGAGCATTTACTCGTGTATCATTATACTTCCATACACTTCCGGGTTCATTACGCTTTCTAGTTAACCATTCACTGGTATTATCGCCCGGTCTATCGGCCCAATCAGGCTTCCCCCATAACGTACCTTCAAAATCACTCGTTTGCCTCAGTAAATGTTCCCAAGTGATTTTTCGATTATGAGTAGTATTAAAAGGTTCAATAAAAAAATCTTTCCCCAAATCATCTGCTTTTCTAGCTAAAGCATTATCATAAAGTTCAATAGGAGGTAGATAAATATACACAGGGTCTTGAATACTTTTTATAAGGCCTTGATCGACTGCTAAACCAATTGTTGTAGAAAGGAAACTTTTTGTAACACTATGAGTTTGCTCAACTTTTTCAACATCACCCCATGTTGCAATAATATATCCCTTATATATAATAATTCCAGTCTCTTGTCCACGAGTTGAAAATGGTCCTATCGCATCACTGAATGGCTCTTTCCCAAAATTTAATACCTGGGCAGAGTCTTGATTCCTAGGCATTTTACTCTCATTCTTAATAGCAAAATTTATGGATGTTTGAAGAGCTGATGAATCAATTCCAAATTCACTAGGACACCTACGTTCCCATTTTTCTGCACTAGGAAAATAATGATCGAGTTGTTTTTTTTGTGCGCTTGCATCAATTAAAGATATAAATACAAAAAAAATAGATAAAATATAGTTCACCATAAAATAATGTTAGATAATTATCAGATTTTAAATTGATGGAAATAAATATGCTAATCCGTAATTAAAAAATGATCACCATCTAACCAAAAGGGGAATTTTTCTCTCACGGTATTCAATTTTATTTTATCGATAATGATTGTCTGAATATGCTCATCATCAGCTTTATGGTATATTATTTCTCCTAAAGGATCTATTACCATTGAATCGCCACTATGCTTTATACCATGTATATCAATACCAACGCGGTTTACACCCACTACATAACACTGGTTTTCTATAGCTCTAGCGTGCAATAGCGTTTTCCAAGCAGTACTTCGAACTTCAGGCCAATTCGCTACATAAATTAACAGATCAAATTCTGGAGCTGGATCTTGATCAGGATTAGATTGAATTACCTGTCTTGTCCAAACAGGAAATCTAAGATCATAACAGATACACAAATTAACTTTCCAGCCACCAACTGATGCAATGAGTCGTTTTGTGCCGGGTGTATAATGTTCATGTTCACCAGAAAGGGAAAAGCAATGTCGCTTGTCATAAAATCCCAATTCGCCATTTGGCAACATCCATATCAGTCTATTATAATATTTCTGATCTTCTTCTATAATCAAACTTCCAACAAGAATAATTGATTTAGTCTTTGCCAATCTCCTCATCCACGCTACTGTTTCACCATCCATTTTTTCAGCCAACAATGACGGATTCATACTAAACCCAGTAGTAAACATCTCAGGTAAAACAACAATGTTAGTTTTGCCCTTAATGCTAAGAATTTTCTCTTCAAGCATATTTCTATTTGCCTGCTTATCTTCCCAATGAAGGTTAGTTTGAATGGTTGTGATTGAAAGAAATTGCATAATGTAAAAATAGACTTTAGTAGTTAGACAGATTGACTATTGAGTTCATCTAGAAATTTATTAATGAGTTTAACAATCAGATCTTGCTCAAATCCTCGTTGATATAAATATGCCTGGGTTTTCGATTTTTTAACAAACATACTATCTGTTTCAGGCTTTATGGCGAACCACTTTTTCTCTATAATCTTCAGCATGGTTTTTTCATATTCCGCCAGATCAATCGCATCACGGAGCGCTAAACGGATGTTGTATCCCGAAACTTGCTTCTTCTTAAGTTCCTGCTCAATTTTTTTTCTTCCCCATTGTTTTATCCTGAATTTACCACCTACAAAGGCCATTGCAAATCGTTCTTCATTCAAAAAGCCCTCTTCAATCAATTTGGAAGCAATTTCACCTATTTCAGTCCACCCAATCCCATAACTATGCAGTTTCATCTTTACTTCTTGATGCGTTCGTTCCTGAAAAGCACAAAAATGCCGAATCTTTACATAGGCCTGTTCGGGGGTTAGGGTTCGATATCGTTTGTTCATTTCCTCCATCTAGGGCAAATTACAGATTTACTGTAGTGGATGTTTCAGTTTTCAACATAAAAGAGTGGTATTTTACCTAAAATGTCAAAAAAATCAATCCTAAAAATCGGCTGCATGCGTTTATATTTGCTAACATACAAATAGTATTCTTATGAAATTCATAGTTTCTTCTTCCGCCCTGCTAAAACAACTTCAACAAATCAATGGTGTAATCGGTTCTAATAATGTATTGCCCATTCTGGAAGATTTTCTTTTTGAAATAGAAAAAAATAAATTGACTGTAATTGCTACTGATCTCGAAACAGTAATGAAAATTCATTTAGACATTGAAGCAAAAGATACTGGACGTGTTTGTATTCCATCTAAAATTTTGATGGATTCACTTAAAAATTTACCAAACCAACCCTTAACCTTTGATATAGACAAAAATTTTGGGATTGAAATAACAAGTGATAATGGGAAATACAAAGTGATGGGAGAGAACCCTGATAATTTCCCTAAAGAACCACCAACTGATGATACATCAGCGTTCACTATGACTAGCCATCAGTTACTTACTGCTATCAATAAAACAATTTTTGCAGTAAGTAATGATGATCTAAGACCTGCAATGACCGGAGTATTTTTTGAACTAGATAAAAAAGGATTGACCGCAGTGGCAACAGATGCACACAGATTAGTTCGGTACAAACTTAAAAGTGTCACTTGCCCAAAATCAGATTCAATGATTGTTCCTAAAAAACCATTGACCCTACTCAAGAATTCATTACCAGACAATGAAGATGAAATTTCAATTTCATATAATAACAACCATTTGTTTGTAAACCACGGTACAGTTCAACTTTCATGTCGTTTATTAGATGCTCGATTCCCTGATTATAAAGTAGTGATTCCAGCTGAAAATCCTTATTTGATGACGATCAATCGTCAAGACTTTCAATCAGCACTTCGTAGAATTAGTATATTTAGTAATAAAAGCACCAACTTAGTTACACTCAATATATCAGGGAGTGAATTACAACTTATTGCTCAGGATATTGATTTTAGTCAAGAAGGTAACGAACGCATGTCTTGCCAATACGATGGAGAAGACATTATCATTTCCTTCAATGCTCGTTTTTTAATTGAAATGTTAGCGGGTACAACAAGTGAAGAGGTTAGACTGGAATTATCTACTCCAACAAAAGCTGGATTGATTAAACCCGTTGAACAAGATGAAGATGAAGATCTTCTTATGTTAGCCATGCCTTTGATGTCAAACTAAAACATGAATAAAATAGTTGATATGGATACGTTGATTTCCTACTTCAGCGAACTTGAAAAAAGACCCCTTGAAAGAGCGGGTTTTTTTATTGCAGGAATGATTCTATTATGGATAGTTGAAAATAGTATCCCGTTAATTAAACTTCAGTATAAAAAAAATAAACTAAAGCACGCAAGTGTAAATATATATTTTACAGCTATTCATTTCATTATTCATACCCTACTCGCAGTAGGTATTGTATGGATTTCTAGATGGACTGATGCAAACAATGTTGGATTAATCAAGCTTGGTGATTTTTCACCCCTATTCATCATTATAATAACGTGTTTTACCCTCGATTTTTTTGCAGGATGGCTATGCCACTTTATTGAACATAAAATAAGACTGTTCTGGCGCTTTCATATTATACATCATGCAGATAATAATGTTGATGTAACAACAGGACTTCGTCATCATCCACTAGAATCAATATGGCGTGGAGTATTCTTTTATATTGGCATTTTCGCTGCTGGTGCTCCTATGTATGCGGTATTATTGTATCAAACAATCTTGGTATTCATGACTGGTTTTACCCATGCTAATATTTCTCTTCCTGCTTGGCTAGATAAATCACTTAGTTGGTTTTTGGTTTCTCCAAATATGCATAAAGTTCACCACCATTGGAAACAGCCATTTACTGATAAAAACTATGGTGCAGTATTTTCAATTTGGGATAGACTATTGGGGACTTTCATCGAAATGAATCCAAAAAATATTAAATATGGATTAGACAACTATTTCCCGAACGAAAAGGATGAAAATTTTGGTGCATTATTAAAAAGACCTTTTGAAAAAATAATATAATTAGTGAAAAATATTGCAGTTATACCAGCACGATTTGGAGCTACACGATTCCCAGGAAAGTTGTTGAAAACCATTGGTGATAAAACCATAATAAGAATGGTTTATGAAAATGCCATTTCAACAGGCATATTTGATCAGGTATTAGTTGTAACAGATAATGATGAAATTTTTGAGGAAATTAAAAAACATGGTGGCGCTGTAAAAAAAAGTATAGCAGAACACGCTAGTGGTAGTGATCGTATAGCAGAAGCAATAAAAGACATTGATACAGATATTATCGTTAATATTCAAGGAGATGAACCCTTCATTGAAAAACAACCCCTGGCAGACATACTAAAATCGTTTGAAGACAAAAATGTACACGTAGCCTCCTTAATGAAAGAATTTTCTTCAGAGGAAGATGTTGAAAACAAAAATCTCGTAAAAGTGGTGTGCAATGTTAACAATGATGCGCTTTATTTTAGTAGATCCCCAATTCCATTTAAACGAAATGCTGACCAATCTCTACCGTATTTTAGGCATATCGGAGTTTATGCGTTTAGAAAAGAGACATTATTACAATTCACAGAATGGCCTCTAGGTATTCTCGAGAATGCTGAAATGCTCGAGCAATTACGATATTTAGAAAATGGAGTTTCAATTCGGATGATCAAAACGGATATGAATACCATAGGAATTGATACAGCAGAAGACCTTGAGAAAGCAAGACTCTATGCTAAAAAAATCAATAGTTGATTATCTATCTTATACCCAGGTCCTTTTGAATTTCTTCTAATGTTCTGCCTTTTGTTTCAGGTAGAAACTTCCATACAAATATCAAGTGGGCTAACATCATCAATGCATAAAATAAAAATGAATAATAGCCTCCTAAACTATTACCCTCAACTATAATAGGAAATGTCCAGGATATAATTGCAGCCATAATCCAATGCGTGAAACTTCCTAATGCTCCACCTTGTGAACGTACAGCATTCGGAAATATTTCAGATATAAATACCCAAATAACGGCTCCCTGAGAAAAACCAAAAAATCCAATGAATCCTACCAAATAAATTACAACCATCTTATTTGGCTCTGGTTGTGAAAATACTTGTGCAGTAAGGGCTAAAAACAAAATCATTCCAAAGGATCCAATAATCAATAATTTTTTTCGACCAACCTTATCGATCAATGTCATTGCCAACAGAGTAAAAATTAAATTAGCAGTTCCAATATAAATAGGCTGCAGAAAGGATTCTGCCTCACTAAACCCTGCCATACTAAATATTCTAGGTGCATAATATAAAATAGCATTTATGCCAGTTAACTGATTAAACATGGCTAATACAACGGCAAAAAATATTGGCTTGCCATATTTTGATTGAAATAAATTTTCTTTCTTTTCCGACAATGAAGCTCGGATTTCTGATATAGCAATGTCAATATTTTCTGTGCTTAATTTTTTAAAGATTGGAATGGCTTCTGCTTCTCTATTTTTTAATACAAGCCAACGGGGGCTTTCTGGAATAGTGCGAAGTAAAATATAAAATAACGCCGATGGTATTATCATTATGCCAAACATTAAGCGCCAAGCATCCTCACCAAATCCAGAAAATATATAATTTGTAATGAAAGCTACTAAAATTCCAAAAACAATATTCGTCTGAAAGGAGCCTGCTAGTCGACCACGCATTGATGCTGGAGAAATTTCTGAAATATACATTGGACCAACTACACTAGAAGCACCAACAGCAATACCTCCCAAAAATCTAAAAATAATAAAGGGAATCCATTGGGATGTATATGAACAACCAATTGCAGAGATTAGATAAAGAATAGCTATGGTTAATAATGTTTTTTTTCGGCCATATTTTTGTACGGGTCCACCTACAATAATTGACCCAATAACTGTTCCAATTAAACTAGAGGCAACCGTAAAGCCTTGCCAAAAGGGACTTAATTCCCATAATTTTTGAATTGTTTTTTCAGCTCCAGAAATTACTGCAGTTTCAAATCCAAATAAAAATCCACCCATAGCAGCAATCAACGCAATTCGTACAGCCTTATGCATATAGTTTGTTTCAGTCTCTTAAAGATAGAGAAGAATTGAAAACAAACTTGCCAATGAGAATGAAATTACTTTCGCTTGAAAACTGGAACAGTACTGCATGGTTCTCCATACATAAGCGATTTTACAACGGGGAGCAATTTTTTTGAAATTTCAACATACGCATATTCTGGGATTAGAATATCTCCGCAGC
>CAMCBE010000040.1 GCA_945872805.1 Chitinophaga pinensis
CATTCAATCAAAGCCTCAATTGAAGTTGAATAGTATCAGTACAACTGTAGTAACCCAAGGGAGTGAGTTGCTTGTTACATTTCGCCTAACTGATAAAGAAGGTGATTTTAACGATACCATCTGGGTACAAAAAGAAACATCCTCTTGTATCGACAGCGATTTCCTTGATTCAACTACGTACAAAATTCCTGTTGAGACTCCAAGAAAAACCAATTTTGATGGAGTGGTCTCTATTACATTTTCTTATCCTACAGACCTTCAACCTCGATGTAATAAAGCAGACACTGCTGTCTTCACCTTTTGGATCAAGGATGCAAAAGGCAATCAAAGTGACACGACCAAAACAGAACCAATCATCATACAGTAATTCGCTGTTTGTTTTCAACTCAATACATCATGGCAAAAGCATCAAAACCGAAAGCAAAGTCTAAAAAATTATTATCCGACATCTCCTATTCTTTTTTAAAAACATACATCAACACCCCATCTCCTACCGGGTTTGAATCAGGTGGACAAAAAGTATGGATGGAATACGTAAGGCCTTATGTAGATGAAATTTTTACGGATCCCTATGGATCTGCTGCAGGAATCATAAACCCCTCACATGATTTCAAAGTGGTTATTGAGGCACATGCAGATGAGATCAGTTGGTTTGTCAATTATATTTCAGCTGAAGGACTCATTTATTTAAAACGAAATGGTGGTGTGGATCATCAAATTGCTCCTGGAAAGCGTGTATTTATTCATGGGAAAAAAGGACTTGTAAAAGCTGTGTTCGGATGGCCCGCTATTCATACTAGAATGGGAGGGAATGAACGAAAAGACCCACAGCCTTCTGTAGAAAACCTATTTTTAGATTGTGGTGCTCGAAACAAAAAAGAAGTTGAACAACTTGGTATCCATATTGGTGCAGTAGCTACTTATGAGGAGGGCTATGATGAATTAGCCTATGATTATCTAATCGGAAGAGCTATGGATAACCGCGTAGGTGGTTTCATGATTGCAGAAGTTGCTCGATTATTAAAAGCAAACAAGAAAAAACTACCCTATAGTCTATATGTAGTTAATGCCGTTCAGGAAGAAATTGGATTACGTGGTGCAGAAATGATTGCACGCAGAATAAAGCCAGATATCGCGATCATTACTGACGTTACCCATGATACCACTACCCCGATGGTGAATAAAATCATAGAAGGTGATGTGGCATGTGGCAAAGGACCATCTCTTGCATTTGGACCAGCAATTCACAATAAATTACTTACACTCGTTGAACAAGTAGCCGAAAAAAACAAGATCCCTGTTCAAATGAGGACGGTGAGTAGAAGCACAGGCACTGATACTGATTCGTTTGCTTATGCCAATGAAGGATGCCCTTCTGTATTGATTTCACTTCCATTGAAATACATGCATACAACGGTTGAAATGTTGCACAAGCATGACATTGAAGAAACAATTCATTTAATGTATGAGACCTTGTTGGCTATTTCGCCAAAAACAAATTTGAGTTACTTCTAATTATTCTGATTTTCTAAACCGATAGGTAAGGCCAACTTGATTGTACCCAAGAGATACTTGGTAATTTGATCTACTAAAGCAAAAATCAAGTCGTTGTAGTTTAAGTGTGATTCCATAGCTGAAACCTGTTAAGCCATTGGAAAAATTCTGTATTCTTAATTCCTTCCTTTTCAAAAAATTGTATCCCCCTGTTAATACAATTTTTTTTCCAAGCAGGATGTCTGTGGCTAAGATGACATGGCTAATCAATTTACCCACGAATCCACTTGCATCAGTACGACCATAATTGTCTGTATTGAAAAAATTATCACTATAGAGAATATCAAATTGATGGATATGTTGTGCTGTTAAGGAAAATCGGATTGGCGCTTTTTCGAGCTGCTTGGTCAACCCGATAGTCATATCAAAGGGAAGGTCTTCCTGAATGCCTGCATAGGTAGTCATTTGTATGCCCATATTCTTTGCTGAAAATCCAAGCTGCATTAATTTTTCCTCGTCGTAATAATTTAGACCAACATCCGTTGCCAAAGCACTACTCTTATACCCGCCATATCTGGAGTTGATAAACTTCAAGGTCAACCCATAATGCCACCGAGTAGCATATTTCCTAGATGCACTTAATTGAACCACTTGGTCAAACGGGCTAAACGTACCTAATATATTTCCGGCTGCATCGGTCTGATCTAATGAACCATAGTTAAGATGATGAATAGATAAGGCAACCGTTGTATTGATTTTCTTAAGATGATGAACACCTATGGCATTGAACGCTGTTATGGTTGGTGCCAAAAACGTAAAATTCGTAGATACATTGCCGCCATTTTTATCCCTAAGCAGTGCAGGGTTTTCAGCGATCAGTCCTGGCTCGCCGGCGAAAGTTGAAACATTTTTTCCACCTAATGCACCGGTAAGAGGGTGCGACGGTAAGCTCAAAAAATTATACACCGAACTTCCGCCAAGTGTTTGGCCATTAAGTATAGTATGGGCTACACACAAAATGAATACGATTAACCAGGAATTGAAACGCTGTAGCATTCATTAAAATTAAGCTAAGAATCCATAAAAAAAATCCCCCATGGAAATGGGGGAAGTTCTTTAACCATAAAACAATCAATATATGTAGCAAAATGCTCTGGCTCTTAAACAGCTCAAGCAGAGAGATTGTTTACGGCCTATAAAAATTAATTTAATGCCAAATCCAGTACTTGCTGCATGGTTTTGACATAGTGAAATTTCACTCCCTTAATAAATTCGGGATTAATTTCAAGCACGTCCTTTTCGTTTTGCCAACACAAAACGATTTCTTTCAACCCAGCGCGTTTTGCTGCAAGAATCTTTTCCTTAATCCCTCCAACTGGCAATACTTGACCACGAAGAGTGATCTCCCCTGTCATAGCCATAAAAGGCTTAACTCTTCTACCTGTAAACGCTGAGGCGAGTGCTGTCATCATCGTAATACCTGCACTTGGTCCATCTTTCGGTACGGCTCCTTCTGGAACGTGCACATGTACCTTTTTATTTTTAAACAGTTCAGGGTCTATCCCTATTTTTTTTGCGTTTGATTGGAGGTATGTATATGCGGTGCTTGCGCTTTCCTTCATCACAGTTCCTAGGTTTCCTGTTAGTTGCAGATCTCCTTTACCATCACTAATACTTGTTTCAATAAATAGAATGTCCCCTCCTACATAGGTCCATGCCAATCCTACTGCCACTCCTGGCATGTTAGCGATTTTATATAAGTCATTGCTATATCGCGGCCTACCCAAGATCCTAATAACATCTGGCTGAGTTAGCGTAGCCTTTACCTTCCCTTTTACGGCGACTACTTTAGCTAAACTGCGCATTATACTGGCAAGCTGGCGATCAAGTTCCCTAACACCACTTTCGCGTGTATAATTTTCAATAATGAATGTCATAACAGGCGTGCTCACTTTGATATTGTGCTCTTTAAGTCCGTGCAACTCCTTTTGCTTAGGAAGCAAATGCTTTTGTGCGATTTTCTCTTTCTCTTCTACCGCGTATCCCGTAAGGTCAATTATCTCAAGGCGATCGCGCAGCGCGGGCTGAATACTTTGAATATCATTCGCTGTTGCTACAAATAACACTTTACTTAAATCATATTCAAGTTCAAGATAGTTATCGTAAAATGTATTGTTTTGTTCAGGATCGAGTACTTCAAGGAGAGCTGACGATGGATCGCCTCTCATATCCTTACCCACTTTATCAATTTCATCCAAGATGAGCACAGGATTAGATGATTTTACTTTTCTGATGGATTGGAGTATTCGTCCAGGCATTGCACCAATATAGGTTTTGCGATGGCCTCTAATCTCACTCTCATCATGTAATCCACCTAAGCTAAAACGAACATATTTTCTGCCTATGGCATTAGATATGCTTTTACCCAATGATGTTTTACCTATACCTGGAGGTCCGACGAAACAAAGAATTGGGCTTTTCATATCCCCCTTCAATTTCAGTACCGCAAGGTATTCTAGAATTCGTTCTTTGATTTTATGCATGCCATAATGATCGTTGTCCAATATTTTTTTAGCTTTTTTGAGATCATAACTATCCTGAGTATAGTCATCCCAAGGAAGATCAAGCATCAAATCAACATGATTGTATACAGTAGAATAATCAGGAGTACTCGGATGCATTCTTTCTAACTTTTCTATTTCTTTTTGAAAAAGTTCTTTTGCAGCAGCAGGCCATTTTTTATTTTCCCCTGCTTTTTTCATCTCAATCAACTCTCTATCATTAGAATCACCACCTAGCTCTTCTCGTATGCTTTTCAATTGCTGCTGAAGAAAATATTCTCGCTGTTGTTTATCAAGCTCTGTTTTTGTTTTGGTAGTGACTTTGTTTTTCAGTTCAGCAAACTGCAATTCATTTTGAAGCAACTTTAACAACATTTCAGCTCTAGCTCGAAGGTCATTCATCTCCAGCAGTTTCTGCTTTTCAATTAATTCGCCGTTGAGGTTACTGCCTACAAAATGAATAAGGAAAGCTGGATTTTCTATGTTACGTAAAATAATGGAAGCCTCTGTAGGAATGTTGGGAGATAATTGAATGATCTGGGCAGCAAGGTCTTTAATGGATGCAACTGATGCGTCGAATGGTTTATCATCACTGATGATTTCATCTTCAAGTGTTTCGATTTCTCCTTTAAAATAGGGATCTTCTGAGGTGATTTTCTTTAATGAAAATCTTCGTTTTCCTTGAAGAATCGCGGTAGTTCCTCCATCAGGCATTTTAATCAATTTGATAATTTTGGCTACGGTTCCAATGTTCACCAAATCTTCAATGCCCGGATCTTCTACATTGCTGTCTTTTTGTGCAAGTACCCCAACTAATTTGTCAGTTTTGTACGACTCAGCGATGGCTTTAATGGATTTATCCCTGCCCACTGTGATGGGTATCACTACGCCAGGGAAAAGGACTGTATTTCGAAGTGGAAGTAAGGGCAACTCACTAGGAATGACGGTTTCATCTGCGCCATCACCATCCCCTTCGTTTAGTGGAATGATGGGCATAAAATCCATTTCATCTTCTTGCTGCATATATTTCTTCATTAAATCCATATAATTATTTTACGTCAACTTGGCAGACTCATTATATAATTAATGAAAATGCAGTGAACCCTCTATACATGTCAACTTTAATGCCATAAAAAAGGTCCTGGCTATTAACCAAGACCTTTTAGTCATATGTTTGATTTATTTACAGCGTGAATCCCAATCCAGCTTGCAAAGATTGTGATCTCCATTTATCTCGATTATCGATATCATTTATGTTAGATAAGCCCACAACGTACCTGGCGTAAACCCTAAATTTCAAGACATTGAGTTGTGCGCCAGCTAATACCGAAATATCTCCCTTTTTAAAAGCATCCGTACCATTTGCAACCAGCGTTTTCGTTTGATTCATCAAAACGCCGAATTGTGGACCAGCATTAAACGTGATGAATGGAATAGGCCTAAAGGCTAATAAAACTGGAATACTCAAATAATGAAGCTTAATATCAGAAACATTCGCAAGAGATACGTCTCCATATAGACTTGTATACGAATTACCTGCTCGTAGGTTTGTTTCACTAAACAATACTTCAGGCGCTAGACCAAATTTTTTAGTCAGCATTAACTCAGAGAATAAGCCTGCATGATAACCAAAATTAAATCCACTTTGGAATGACTTTCCAGAAGCGTCTGAAAGGTTTGCACCCACTTTTGCACCGATATGAATTCCTTGTGCACTGCCCGATGCAACCAAAAAAAATAAGATAACAATTGCGAATACGTTTTTCATATTATACGATTTAGATTTAGATTTAGATTTAAATATAATTAAACAAGATTAGTCTTGTTTTGCGTGAAAAACGATGATGCAAACATTAAAAAAATGATAAAATACTAAAAAGTTAATCCAACGCTCACATTAAAAATATGGCTTAGTCGATTACCTGAAGAATTATTCAGATAGTATCCTAAAAAATAGCCGGTTGAGAAAGATACAGCATCTTTGATATAGGTCAGGTTTGCGGAAAGGGCTATGGTTTGAAGGGAGACTTGTGAAGTGGTTGAATTTTTATTTGTTCGAATTCGATAAATTTTTCTTATGCGATCATCGTCAATTTCTCTTTCAGGCCTTTCGGGAATTTTCATAGTAGATTTGATGCCATACGACTGCATTCCTCCAATCACATTTAATTGAGGAACAAAAGTCAATGCATCTTTCTTAGTAAAAATATGATCAAAAACAAAAGAGTGTGACAATCCTGCAATCAAAGAAAGGTCATTTAAGGTAACTTTTGAAGTGTCCGAAATCCACCGATAATCACCATTCAATTTAATTGGAATAACAGAGATGTCTTTGTATTGTCCTTTTGCCCAACCAAACGCCAAGGATGGTCGAAGCCATTTTTTTCTACCTTGGACATATGCATATACTTCATGTTCATATGGGGTTGAAACAGCGGACATCTTTTTTATATAGTATGAATATGAAACACCATACATTATCTTTTTATTTATTTTATCAAACGAAGGAGATAATGCCGTTTGATATAACGAAAATTTACCATCAACCGTGCTCAGGTAGGATGTTGCCGAAAAACCTAATCCAGTTTTATGATAATATGAAATTGAAGGAGAAACAGCCATATTACTATTGCTATATTGCTGAGCATTAAAGGCATTATTTTTAGTGCTATACAATCTATTGCTTACTGAGGTATAAAAAGAAAAGAAGCTAACAGGCTTATTCATTGAGTCTAACAAAGACCTCAATTCGGACAACAAACTGTCATTTTTAAATGAGGAGATATCTGAATACATTGATGCTGAATCAAGATTCGGTGCATTAGATTGAGCAACTGTGTAACTTGAAATGAATAAAGACAATACGAAAAGAGAAATGTAAATACAATTTGTCTTTTTGTGCAGGTTCATCATAAAATGAATTTTGGTTCTTTATTCAATCCCAATATTTAGTATTGAATAAAGAACGAAAATAAACGCTATTTATTTAAATTCAATGTTAAAAAAATTAAGCAAGCTCTATTAGCGTAATTTCTGGAAGAATTCCAACCCGACCTGGGTAACCAAGAAAACCAAATCCCCTATTAACATATAAATTTTGATGCTTGTTTTTATATAGCCCAGCCCACTGTTTGTACATGTACTGAACGGGGCTCCACCGAAAACCAGGGACTTCAACTCCGAACTGCATTCCATGTGTGTGACCAGATAACATCAAATCAATGTCGTTGAAAGATTTGCACACCTCAGCTTCCCAATGACTTGGGTCATGACTCATGAGTAGCTTAAAAGAATGCCCTTCTGATCCAGTATATGCTTTTTGAAGGTCTCCGTATTTGCTAAAATTTCCTTTTGCTCCCCAATTTTCAACTCCAATTAATGCGATTGTCTCATTATCTTTTTCTAGAACAACATGCTCATTTAACAATAGCCTCCAACCCATGTTACGGTGAACGTCTTTTAGGTTTGAAAGGTTCTTAGCCTTTTTCTCAGCACTACCCCATTGCTTATAGTCACCATAATCATGATTTCCTAGAATACTAAACACCCCCATAGGTGCATTTAAGGTTGAAAAGACTGAAGCGAGTTCATCCATCTCATCGGCTTCATTATTAACCAAATCACCTGTGAACAAAATTAAATCCGGTTTTTGTTGCATGATTTTGTGCACTCCTTTTTCAACAGCTTGCTTGTCTTGCAAACTTCCAGAATGAATATCAGAGATATGAATAATTTTTAATCCCTTAAATGCAAGAGGTAAGTTTTCAAAATGAAGTTTGACCTTTTCGAGTTTATATTTGTATTTATTTCCAAACCCATAAAGCAATGTTCCGAACAATCCAGAACCAAGACCTAATCCGAGCCAAGACATAAAGACAGATCTAGGTATACCGTTATTTGATGTATTTTTTGATGAGCCAAATGCAGAGATAGCGGTAGCTCCTCCCCATTGCAATAACCTTCTTAAATCATCCACTAAAAAGAAAAGAGTGGCCACTAATTTGGCGATGAAGAAGCCGATGATGATGGGGACAACATAATTCTTAACGAAAGAAGGAAGTGATTCATACTTTAGGTATGGCGAACTTATAAAAAACAGGAGTGCCAAAACCGTAAAAGACCAATAGAGTCCGTAGATTAAAAATTTAGATTTCGATGGCAGATTTGATGTTACTAATTTGATGGATTGAAAAACATAAAAATCAACCAAGAGCATAAATAAAATAAAAACCCACGACCCCAACATTCTTTTCATAGCTAAAATTTTACAAATTCGTTAAGCTGTTGCTCAATGGCTATTAATGTCTTTTCGTCATTCAGTACGGTATGTTCATCAATCAACTGGTGAACTAGTGATATCGGCAGTCGACTGGGGTGAACAAAGACATTCATATAATTTAAGGTCCCCGTTAGATGCTCCATTCCCCTGATATTGCCTCCCCTCCCAGTTGATATCCCCGTAAGTAAGGCTTTTTTTCCACTCCAACAATCCTTAATGGCACAAAGATCGATCATTGACTTGAAAACACCCGGGTAACTTCCGTTGTATTCAGGCATTAACAAAATGAATTTCTGTGTGGGAATCAATACACGTGTTTCAAATTCGATGAATGATTCAGATCGATGGTTTAAGTCTAAGCCAGAAAGGGTATATAATTCAGCTTGAATTCCTTGATTATGAAGCATTTTTTGATAGGAGACACCGATTTTAGCAGAATTGCTATCTAGTCGATTTGTCCCTGCAATGAGTGTATACATTCCTTTTAACCGTTTAGTTTACTAACATTAATTTAAGCATATTGTTCCCTTAAATGCTGTTGAAATCGTTATTTTTGCTGTCCATCCCTAGATTCTTGAAAGGGATTAAGTTTAACTACCTATTGGGGATCATTTCACTATGGTCTATAAAGATACGCTCGGGGCAAAATTTGTTGTAGTGAAAAAGAGTATTGGCGTTCATTACAATACCTTTGCGAGCATCAGGACTGACCAGTCAGCAGCAATTTCACACTTTTTGTCTAGTGGTTGGAATTGCTACTCCCTGAAATAGGTACAACGATAAATATTTAATATTTTACAAAAAAGTAGAAGGCAATGGCTCGAATTATTGGGGTAGCGAATCAAAAAGGCGGAGTTGGAAAAACCACAACTGCTATCAACTTGGCAGCGAGCTTGGCTGTGTTAGAATACAAAACCCTGTTGGTGGATGCTGACCCTCAGGCGAATAGTACTTCAGGTATTGGATTCGATTTACAAAACATACAACAAAGCATTTATGATTGCATGGTTGGCGAAGCAAAGGCAAAGGATTTAATCTTAAAAACAGAAATACCAAATTTAGACCTTATACCATCACACATTGATTTAGTCGGTGCCGAATTAGAGATGATCAATTATCCACAACGGGAAAATGTCATTAAAAAAGCACTTGCAGAAGTCAGAGGTGAATATGATTTCATTATTCTCGATTGCTCACCTTCCCTTGGGCTTATAACAGTTAATGCATTAGTGGCATCCGACGCCATTGTAATTCCCGTTCAAGCTGAATTCTTTGCATTAGAAGGGCTTGGGAAGTTACTCAATACGATTAAAATAGTTCAAAGCAGACTAAATACCAATTTAGAAATAGAGGGGATTTTGATGACAATGTTTGACGGCAGGCTTAGGTTATGTAATCAAATCGTGAGTGAAGTAAGAAGGCATTTCGAGGACATGGTATTTGATACCCTCATTTACCGTAATACAAGATTAAGCGAGGCTCCAAGCGTTGGAAAGCCTGTTATTCTATACGATGCCGAGAGCAAAGGCGCAATTAACTATTTGAGTCTTGCCAAGGAGATACTTCAGAAAAACAACATGACAAAGATCAAACAATCTGAAAGGACTTTAAATTCTGAGAATGAGTAATAATCCAACAAATAAAAAAGAAGCGTTAAACAGAGGTATTCGTTCCCTACTGGGTAGCATTGATGCAGACATGAAAAATGCTGCAGGTACCCTTAAATCTGAAGTGGTTACTAAGACAACATCTATATCAAAAATTGCATTAGATGAAATTGTAGCGAACCCTAGACAACCAAGGCAAGATTTTGATCCAAAAGCCATAGAAGAATTAGCTCAATCAATTAGATTACACGATATCATTCAACCATTAACGGTTACTAAACTCCCAAGCGGGAAGTATAAACTAATAGCGGGCGAGAGAAGGTGGCGTGC
>CAMCBE010000041.1 GCA_945872805.1 Chitinophaga pinensis
ACCCATAAAAATCGCACTTCTCGATTTATATAATGGCGAGCCCAATGAAGGAATGAGGGGTATACGCGAATTGCTATCATACCTAAATAGCATACAAGAAACCGTTATTGAATGGAAAGAATTTGATGTACGTATATGCAAAGAATTACCCTTCATAGATTTCGATATTTATATTTCTTCTGGCGGACCAGGGAACCCAATTACAGATCAAAATGAACCATGGGAATCAGCATATTTCAATTGGTTAGATAGCATCATGACATGGAATGAAAACAAGGAGAACAATAAAAAGAAATATGTATTCTTCATATGCCACTCCTTTCAAATGGCCAGTCAATATTTCAACATAGGCAATGTCACCAAAAGGAAATCAAGCGCTTTTGGCATATTCCCCATTCACATACTAACCGGTGCAAAACAAGAGCCCGTTTTTGAGGGACTTCCAGATCCTTTTTATGGAGTTGATAGCCGTGAATACCAAGTAATAGAACCTAATCAAGAAAAAATAGATGCCTTAGGCGCAACGGTGCTATGCATTGAGAAAGTTAGACCACATGTGGGTTTAGAACGAGCAATTATGGCAATTCGATTTAACCCATACATGGTTGGCACTCAATTTCATCCAGAAGCAGATGCAAAAGGGATGAGTATGTATTTACAGAGAGCCGACAAAAAGAAAACAGTTATCGAAAACCATGGTATAGAAAAATGGGAGTCGATGATCAATCAACTAAATGATCCAGATAAAATTCGCTTGACAAATAAATATGTACTGCCAAATTTCATAAATCAATCCATTGAGGCCTTAATTGATCTATATTAATTTATCACATGATAGAAAAGATTAGGAAATCTTTTAATCAATCCTTTAGGGAAGAATCATACTTGGCTATGCTCGGTGAAATAGATCAAGCATATCCTAATGCACTTGAATTTAGGCTATCCGAAACGCCCATATTCATATCAAAATCGATGAGTGATCAGATGATCAATACCTGTAATTTTATCATCGATTTTATTAAGAGCAGCGATTTTAAATCATATACCGATCAGTCTATTTCCAAAAACGAGTTTGTAAAAAACGAAAATACATACCCCCACTTCATATCATTCGACTTTGGCCTCTGTAAAAATGCGGATGATGAATTTTATCCGGCCCTCATCGAGATGCAAGGATTTCCTTCTCTCTTTGGATTTCAGGCTTTTTACCCAGAAATACTAGAAAAACATTTCAATATCCCGCAGAACGTTGAGCGCTTTTACAATGGAAGCAACCAAAAAAAGTATATACAAGAATTAACATCCTTAATTATTGGTGACCACGATCCAAAGGAAGTAATCTTACTCGAACTTAAACCAAATGAGCAAAAAACCCGAATCGACTTCTATTGTACAGAAACGTATTTAGGAATTAAACCTGTTTGCCTCTCTGAAATTTGGATTGAGCATAATAATATTTATTACTCTTTAGATGGCATTAAAACACAGGTCAAGAGAATATACAATAGAATCATATTCGACGAATTAAATAGCGTGAAGGATACACTGGGAGAATTGCCAAACTTACATGGCGACATAAATGTAGAATGGATCGGACACCCAAACTGGTTTTATCGAATATCAAAATATACGCTGCCTTTTTTAAAGCACCCCAATATTCCCGACACTTATTTTCTAAATGAGATTAAGCAAATCCCCACAGATTTACAAGAGTATGTACTAAAGCCCATGTTTTCTTTTGCAGGACAAGGAGTAATCATAGACATCCAAGAGTCGGATTTGATGAGCATAAAAGATCCTGAAAATTGGATACTTCAAAAGAAAGTCAATTATGCTGACTGTATTGAAACACGAGATGGACAAGCAAAGGCAGAAGTTAGGCTTATGTATACATGGAAGGATGGAGACACTAGTCCAACTTTACAAACAAACTTGGCCAGAATAAGTAAAGGCAAAATGATTGGAACGAGGTATAATGACCATAACAAATGGGTTGGTGGGACTGTTGCCTATATAGAATCTTGAAAAAATTAGCAATCACTTTAAAATAAAATTGGCTGTTGCCAAAAAAAGTAAATCAGTTTCCCTAGAAAACAGCCAATAAACTGATATATAAATTACTCTTCAGAATTATTTTTCATTTTCATCAGTAAGGTATATGCATTCTTAATCACTATTTTTCTAGCATCAACAGCCGTTTTAATTTCAACAAACCCACCCGAGGAAACACCAGTCTCAATAGGCAATAGATGAAATTGATTACTACTTGCTTGAACAAACAAGTATTGCTTATTTTCCCACTTAACTACCGCCTCCTCAGGCACAGCTGTAACCTTGGCATTATTTAAAGCGATATCTGCATTCACAAATGTGCCAGGAAATATATTTCGAGGCGTTATTTCGAAATGACAATGTACATCAGTGGATCTATTTTCCTCAATATTAGGCGTAATCAAATGAATGAATGCAGTATATTTTAGAGTAGGATTGCTGTTTGTTGAAAATGTGAGCTTCTGTCCAGCACGGAGATTCGCAGCCTCGTTTTCAAAGACAGTTAACCTAACATGTAAATCACTAGGGTCAATTATCTCAAACAATACATCGGTCGGATTGATATACTTCCCAATATTGAAATTAACCTTTGTCACATACCCGTTAATCGGCGAATAAATTCGAACTCCTCGTGAAATATTTTCTTCATTCAACGCATCAGGATTCACACCAATTAAAAGTAATTTTTCGCGAAGTGATTTAACTAAAATCTTATGACTGTCATAATCTCGTTTTGCTTGTTGAAATACTTTATCACTAGTCGACTTTGATTCATTGAGTGTTTTCTGTCTATCAAAATCAGTTTTAAGGTACTCCAGATGACTTAAAGCGGTCAAATAGTCCTGCTGCAGTTGAATGTACTGCTGATCCTCTAATTCTGCCAAAAAGGTCCCTTTACGAACTGCTTGACCAGGGATCATTGTTGTATTCTTTAAATACCCACCCATAGCGATACTTACTGAAACAATATTTTGAGGTGGAACATCGATCACACCACTCACCTTTAATGAAGTGTTCATTTCCCTAACCTCGGGCATGCCAAGAACGATGTTAGCATTTTTTAATTGTTCAGCAGACACAACAACTACATCTGTAGAAATCACAGCCTTTTTAGGTTGACTAGCATCAACGGTCTGCTGTTCGTTACAAGAAGTAAAAAGAATCAGCGAATAAATAGCAATGTAAATAACTTTCATATCGATAATTTAAAATAAATAAATTAATTAATGTTGCTTAACTGTTCAATTTCAAAAGCAGACTGGTTTAGCTGTTGAACAAGAGTTAAATATTCACCCTTAGTTTGTATAGCTTGGTTGATTAAAATTACCCAATTCAAATACCCAATCTCTCCAGTATTAAATTTATTGGTTGCTGCTTCAATGGTTGAGTTTGATGACGGCAGCATCGTCTTTCTATATGTTTCTACCAAAGATGAATATTGAACATACATTTTAAAACTGTTTTCCAATTGGTTTTTTAATTCCTGACTAATTGCTTGCAACTCTTGCCTTTGTTGGTTAATCAATATGGTTGATGCATTTATTTTTGAACGCTGCCCTCTAGAAAAAATAGGTAGTCCCATTCCAGCCGAAATGGATGAAAACCGAGTTCCACTTCCAAAATACTTTTCTGAATTTTGCCCAGTGGTCTGCCAACCCATAAAGGTCATGCTATTAAACCCTGCATTTAATGTAGGCAGCAACTTACTCTTTTCAAGATCATATTGCTGCTCTGAAAGCAAAACTTGCTGCTGCTGAAGAATAAATAAAGGATTTTTATTTATTCCAATTAGGTCTGGCAATGAAGACAAATGATATGAAAGTGATTCCGCACTGGGTTCATAGAACTCCTTAGCATTGAGTAAAGTTTTGAAATTTGCCAATGCAATTTGATAATCAAC
Organism: Chitinophaga pinensis; assembly: GCA_945872805.1. Classification (GTDB taxonomy): domain Bacteria; phylum Bacteroidota; class Bacteroidia; order Chitinophagales; family Chitinophagaceae; genus Pollutibacter. The sequence continues at coordinate 3,953 of CAMCBE010000041.1, forward strand.
TTCCAAAAGTTGCAGCTGACTAGAAATTTGAATACGCTGACTCTCAGCGGTATTAAATTCTAATACATCTACATCGCCGGTATTAAGTCGTAGCTTGGTCTTATCCAAAAATTGTTTATATAAGCTATCTGCTTGCTGAAGTAATATTCTTCTTTCCTTAAAAACAAGAATTTGGTAAAACAAGTGTTTAACCCTAGCCTTAACGTCTACTTCTTTCTGCAACCTATTCGTCTCACTAAGCATTATTGCAGTACGATTTATATTAGCTTGATTTTTATATACTGTCGGAAATTGAATAGTTTGATTTAAGGAAAATCGATTGTCACTTAACGTGCTATTGAATCGACCATACTCCAGGCCTAAATTTGTTTTATCAATATCCAAACTGCTTTTTTGCAATGCCTTGTGATATGATATTTGAGTATTAGCTACCTGAAGAAATGCATTATTTTTTAATGCACTATCTATTGCTTGAGGAAGCGTAATAACCTGCTGCGCGCTACCAGCAACACTGAACAACATGAACAATAACAAGGCAGAAATACTGTGCTTAGGTGATTTCATATAGTTAATCCCTTTTTCAAATAGAATATATAAAATTGGCAATACAAATAAGGTTAGCATTGTTGAAATAATTAATCCCCCTATAACCACTGTAGCAAGTGGCTTTTGCACTTCACCGCCCGCTCCAGTACTAATCGCCATTGGTATAAAGCCAAGTGAAGGCACCAAAGCAGTCATCAATACAGCCCTTAATTTAGATTTTGTAGCATGGATCACAATTCTAGCTACATCAAGTGCCCCTTCGGCTTTTAATCGATTAAATTCTGTAACCAATAATATTCCATTCAGCACTGCCACACCAAACAAAGCAATAAAGCCCACGCCTGCTGAAATACTAAATGGCATATCCCTCATCCATAAAGCAAATATGCCGCCAATAGCAGACAACGGTATGGCGGTGTAGATTAATAACCCTTGCTTTACTGAATTAAATGCGAAATACAACAACAGAAAGATTAAAAATAATGCAATAGGAACAACAATGGATAATCGTTCCTTGGCAGCCGTCATGTTCTCAAATGAACCACCATACTCTATGGTATACTCACGAGAGAGATTCAACTCTTTAGCTACCTTTTGCTGCAACTCTTTCACAATAGTTTGCACATCTCTACCACTAACATTAAATCCAACAATAATTCGTCTTCGTGTATTTTCCCGTTGTATTTGATTTACCCCTTCTATTTCTTCTATTCCTGAAACCATTGATAAAGGAATCTGAGAACCTTGCTTCGTTTGGATTAATAGATTTTGAATATCTGCAATATTCTTTCTAGCCTCTCCATCAAGCCGAACAACCATATCAAATCGCTTCTCGCCTTCATATACTTGGCCAGCAACTTGGCCTGCAAACGCTGCATTTACTACTTTATTGATATCGCTTACATTCAACCCATATTTCGCCATGGCATCTCGATTATACTTTATAACCACTTGAGGCATACCAGTTACGCGCTCCTCATAAATATTAGTGGCCCCATTAACAGACCTCATAATTTCACCCAAACGATGGGCATAATAAGTAAGTGTATCCAGATTTTCACCAAATATCTTACATACTACATCCTGACGAGCGCCAGTCATAAGCTCATTAAATCGCATTTGAACAGGATATTGAAAACCCACGGTAATTCCAGGAACGACTTCTAATGCTTTTGTCATCTTTTCACTTAACTCAGGAAATGTTTTTGCAGAAGTCCACTCCTTTTTATCTTTCAAAACAATTATCATATCACCTGCTTCAAATGGCATAGGATCAGTTGGTATTTCTGCACTACCAATTTTAGTTACTATTTTTTCAACTTCTGGAAATTGATTGAGCAAAATTTTTGATGCCTGTTGAGTTGATTGTATTGTATTATTCAAATTACTACCCGTAAGTAAACGCGTTTCTACCGCAAAATCACCTTCTTCTAATTCAGGAATAAACTCACCTCCCATTCGACTAAGAATCAAAATAGCGATGACGAAAATAGCCAAGGTGGAGGCGATGATTGTCTTAGGAAACAATATGGCACGATTCAATAAAGGCTGATAAAATTTTTCTAAACTGGCCATAAACTTATCGGCCAATGTCATCTTATGCTTTAATTTCTTACTCAAACTCAATGCAGCCATCATAGGAACATATGTAATGGAAAGCAAGAATGCACCAAGGATAGCAAATGCTACTGTTAGGGCCATAGGCTTAAACATTTTTCCCTCTATTCCCTGCAGGGAGAGAATAGGTATGTATACAATCAAAATGATAATTTGACTGAAAACAGCAGACTTAATCATCATACCGGTTGATACGCCTACTTCCTTATCCATATCCTGTTGTGTAACAACTCCAAGACTTCTAAAATGTTTCGAATGAGAAAAACGATGAAGGATTGCTTCCACCACAATAACAGATCCATCCACAATCAATCCAAAATCAATTGCACCTAGGCTCATCAAATTCCCCCCAACACCAAATGCGTTCATCAATATAATGGCAAAGAGCATAGACAATGGAATTACAGACGATACAATCAGTCCAGCCCTAATATTTCCTAAAAAGAAAACCAAAACAAAAATGACAATAAGCGCACCTTCCATCAAATTTGTTTCGACTGTTTTGATGGCATTATTAACCATTTTAGTTCGATCTAAAAAAGGCTCAATTACAACGCCCTCAGGCATCATTTTTTGAATTTCAGCAATACGCGACTTAACCCTTTTAATTACTGCAGAGGAATTTTCTCCCTTCAACATCATAACTACCGCTCCTGCTACCTCCCCCTTATCATTATACGTCATAGCTCCATAACGAATAGCAGAACCATATTGAATTGTCGCTACATCACTCATCAACAATGGGATTCCATTGTCTAAATTTTTTACTACGATTTTTTTAATGTCATCTAAACTCCCAGTAAGCCCTTCACTCCGGATATATAAAACAGTAGGCCCCTTCTCAATATAGGCACCCCCTGCATTTTGATTGTTCATTTCTAATGCATCAAATACATCGGATATCGTTAAATGATATGCTTTTAACTGTTCTTGCTTAACAGCAATCTCGTACTGCTTTAGTTTTCCCCCAAAACTTGCCACTTCAGCTACACCTGGAGTTCCAAGCAATTGACGTCGAACAACCCAATCTTGTAGTGTACGTAATTCCATTGGACCATACTTGCCTTCAAAGCCCTTCAGTGGTCGGACTACATATTGATATATTTCACCTAACCCAGTGGTGACGGGAGCTAATTCAGGTGACCCAACGCCCTCGGGTATATCTCGTTGCACTTGTTGCAATTTTTCACTGATTTGTTGCCTCGCCCAATACAAATCTGTTTCATCATTAAATACAATGGTCACTAAGGAAAGACCAAATCGTGAAAAACTTCTAACCTGCTTCAGACCCGAAATACTACTTACAGCTTGTTCAATAGGAAATGTAATGAGGCGCTCTATATCAGGAGCCCCTAGGGAAGGAGAAACAGTGAGTATCTGCACCTGATTATCCGTTATATCAGGAACTGCGTCAATGGGCAACCTCGTCACTTCATAACTACCCCAACCTATTAATGCAATTACACATAAACCAACAATAAGCTTATTTTTTATTGAATAGGCAATAATCTTATTTAACATATTACATCCTGTTTATGGTTATATAAACCCCATTGCGCCAACTATAACCTTTTCGTTATCGAAATCAAAAAATAAAAAGAAATACCGGTAATCAAAGAAATCAGATTACTCGAGGAGGTTGAAATACAGAAACCTGCTTGTATTGCGGAGTCAAGCCCTTATTAATCGGTGTAAAATCTTTTGAAAAGATTTCAGGAAATGGCGCCAACTGAATCGGATCAGCAGGTGAATTATACACTACTGTAAAACTTATATTAGATTGATGCAGTGGAAGTGAAGCATGCCGCTTAGGGTCTGAACTTTCATGCTTGGAATTAAAATAATGCAATTTTAAAAATTGAACCATGGTTAACGGGTTCGAACCTTTTTCATGCTCAATAAAATGTTCTATTAAACTGTTGAACTTAACAAGCTCAGTGAGGAAATTTCCTGATGAAATAATCTGAATGGAGAGTATAATGAAAATAATTCTTTTCACGTCCTCAAGATACAAATTTATAAGGATTTGAATACTACTTGCAACAATCCTTTTTTTGAAAAAAACGAAAGAATCTTTTTATGAGAGATAAAATGACTTTCATCATAATTTACGCTTAAATGCATTCAAAAATGTTCTTTCATATGAAAATTGCAAACTAGACGACGACATCCTATATGCATTCCCTGACAACTGAAAACGATATCCTAAATTTACCTTTGAATTACTATTGATGATAAGTTGCAATGCAGGTGCCATATCAAAATATCCTGTCCGCCTATCTAATCCAGCCCCACCCAAAAACTCACAATACACATTTAGATTGGTCTGATTAAAGCCTTTGTATTGACGAGGCAACAATAGATAACCAGCAGAAAAACTATAGGTAACGTTCTGATAACTAAATTTTCTTGGCCCACTATATTTTTCCCAGCGCTCTTTATTTATTACCTCCGTTAATCCAATGGTAGAAGAAACAGCAAGCTTATGAATAAGCTGAGTAAATATGAATCCTGCTTGCAACGCTGTATGATCGCCGTCTACAGTAAGCTCGTCAAAGTTTAGTTCATTTTTGCTTACTATCCCCTTTGCATATAATGCAACTCGAAAATGTTTATGCACTTCATCTATAGATAAAAATCGATACTTAAGGTATAGGCCCATCGACTCAAAACGAGTGGCACTATTGGTATACATATCTGAAAGGGTGACAGAAGGATGAAACATCAATTTTTTACTCACCCCCAACTGGGTCTCAAGCATGTGCCTACTTGAAATAAGGTATCTTCCATCGGTTTCTTGCTCTATAAACTTGCCTGTATATTTAACGCCAAAAGACTTTGCCGGCATAGTAGAAGCTGGCTCACTAAATACATAGAGCTCCTGTGCAGAGATAATCTGTATACCAAAACACGAAAAAAGGATAACCAATAAACTACTTTTCATACCCTTGATTATATGATTGCATGAAAAATGCGCGTAGACTCTTTGATTCCATGCGAAGAACAACAAGATTCTGCCCGGCCTGTCTTGATACATTGCATTCTAGTCATTGTCATAAACTTTTTAAACTCTTTTGCTGATACAAATGCTTGATCAACTAGTCTAAAATTTATATCCATTGGAACATCCTGAGAAGATGCATTCAGGAAATGAAAAACTTTTTGGCCAATAGATATATGTTTATCAACCTCTATTTTTACTGGATTTACATGTGCTGAGACAGACAAAGAGGCAATAGAAAAACCGGCATCTTGAACTTTCTGGCTCAATGCATCTAGATCAACATCTGTACCCTCTTTAAAAATAATGACAAATGCAGAGGCATTAAGATCAGTATCAACATTATCTACAAATGGCAATGATGTTAAGTTAGAATATACCGCTTTAGCACATAGAGCACAGGTTAACCCACTAGCTTGTAATGTGGCCTTTGTGATTTGTGCAGATGTTATTAATGCAAAAGATAGTCCGACAAGCAGACAGAATAAATACTTCTTCATGGTAAATTAAAATATGGGCGGCCTGTACCAGGCCGCCCTAGTGAATTACTTTTTGCAACACTCTTTGTCTGTGCAATTAGCCATATCCTCACAACAATCTTTGTAGTTGCATACAACCATATCGTTGTCGCATTTAGAATCGTTGTTGGATTCTATTTTATCAGATGATGTAGCTTTATCTACAACCTTGCGGTCATATTGACAGCAAGAATTAAGATCTTTATATGCATCTGTTGGAGCAGTGAAATCTTGAGTATCATATCCAGAAGCGGCTACTGCCTCTTGAATAGTTTTTGAATCAGACTTTTTTTGATTGTATGCTACTGTTAACACCTTTGTCACTTTATTCCAACTAGCACTAGTAGCACCACCCTTTAGCGCTGCTGCTTCAATGGTCTTTTGACACATCCCACAGTTACCCCAAACTTTAATGTCTTCAGTCTTACTCTTTTGTGCAAATGCAGTTCCAGTAAAAAATACAGCGAAAGCGATTGATGTAAATAATATTATATTTTTCATGATTGTGTTTTTAAATGTAAAAAGTCAATACCAAGTTTGGTAATGAAGAAAATGAATTATACAAACACGAATCAAATACGGAAATT
>CAMCBE010000042.1 GCA_945872805.1 Chitinophaga pinensis
GCTGATCGCTTTACGCTAGTTGATTATAATTAGCCACTAATATTAGCGCTAAGCGATCAGCGTCGAGCGTTTCCAGCGTTAAGCGCGCGAAGCGCCAAGCGGTGCGAAGCACACACAGCGTTAAGCGCGCGAAGCGCCAAGCGGGCGAAGCGCCAAGCGATTCACATTTTATCTAAATAAATGTCAGATCTATTTATATTACAGCCTAACAGAATTACATTTGACCATAAATTTATCATTATGAATCCCAATTGGAAAGGTGTCTATCCCGCTATTACTACAAAGTTTAAGCCAAATGGAGAATTAGATATTGATTTAAACGTAAAAGCATTTAATGCACAACTTGAAGCAGGCATTGATGGTATCATTTTAAGTGGATCGTTGGGTGAGGCCAGCACCATCACCGAAGGCGAGAAAGAAATCTTGTTGAAGGAAGCACTCAAGGCTATTGGTGATAAAGTGCCTGTTCTCTTGAATATTGCCGAAGGCTCAACGGATGAAGCAGTTCGTCAGGCAAAATTGGCTGAGAAATGGGGTGCACATGGGTTGATGTTGTTGCCGCCAATGCGCTACAAGAGTGATGATAGGGAAACCATTCATCATTTCACGCAAGTAGCAGAAAACACTGGATTGCCGATTATGATTTATAATAATCCTGTTGATTATAAAATTGATACCACACCAGACATGTTTGAGGTGTTGATCAAACAAAAAAATATTCAAGCAGTAAAAGAGTCTACCCGTGATATTACTAATGTTACTAGGTTGATCAATAAATTCGGAACCGATCTAAAAATTCTATGTGGCGTAGATACATTAGCCATGGAAGAATTGGTGATGGGTGCTGATGGTTGGGTAGCTGGTCTTGTATGTGCTTTCCCCGCAGAGACGGTTGCTATTTATCGCTTGGTAAAAGCAGGTCGAATTGCTGAGGCTACTAAAATCTACCGTTGGTTCATGCCCTTGCTTGAATTGGATATTCATCCTAAGTTGGTGCAGTACATTAAGTTCTGTGAATCCAAAACAGGAATGGGAAGCGAATATGTTCGCGCGCCACGTCTGACTTTGGTAGGGGAAGAGCGCAAGCGAGTTGAGGCAATTATTGATTCAGCACTTGCTGTTCGACCAACTTTGCCTGATTATAAATCAATTGTACTATAGCATCGAATCAAAGCGTCTTTCATGTAGTTACATGAATTAACCATTCCATCGAGCACCTCTTCACTATTCGTAAAAAACAACTATGAATCAATACAACGACGCATCTATTTCGGAAATCAACCTGGTGATGGATGCTGCAAAGGTTGCCGCTCCGATCATGAGAAAATTATCGTTGAGTAAACGTGCCGAATTGATGAATGCCATTGCGGATGGACTAGAACAAAGTGGGGATGAGTTGCTTGCTGTTGTTATGGGGGAAACAAATTTGCCTGACGCGCGTGTTCGTGGGGAACGAGGTAGAACGATATTTCAATTGAGGAGTTACGCAAAGGCATGTGCGAAAGGCGATTGGCTTGAAGCAAGCATTGATACGGCTATCCCAGATAAGGTGCCACCAAAACCAGACATTAGAAAAATGTTGGTGCCGCTTGGTCCGGTTGTTGTGTTTGGATCAAGTAATTTTCCTTTCGCTTATTCAACTGCCGGTGGTGATACAGCTTCTGCATTAGCTGCTGGTTGTCCAGTTATCGTTAAGGCTCATCCTGCTCATCCACAGACTAGTCAACTCGTAGCTGATATTATACATAAAGCCGTTGAATCAGTCGGATTACCTAAAGGAGTCTTTAGTCATGTTCACGGTTCTTCTTTTGAAGTAGGCAAGGCCTTGGTTATGCATCCCCATACGAAAGCAGTTGGATTTACAGGATCGTATAGTGGTGGTAAGGCTTTGTATGATATGGCCAATCAACGTAAGGAGCCAATTCCTGTTTTTTCTGAGATGGGTAGTGTAAATCCCGTTTTTCTTTTGACTGAAAAATTGGCTGCGGATCCAGTATCGATTGCTGCCAATTATGCGGGTTCAATCACGTTGGGCGTAGGACAATTTTGTACAAACCCTGGATTGATTATTGGTATAAAAAGTGATGCATTGGATCAATTCATTTCATCACTTGCTACTCAAATTGGAAATATTCCTCCAGGGAAAATGTTGCATCCAGGTATTGCAAAAGCGTATGTTGAAAAACGATCAGAAGCCCTAGCCCAACAAGGCGTTACGCTTATCACGTCTTCATCAACAGAGGCATCAGCCGATCAAGGCATTCCAACCATCGCGACTACGACTGGCGCAGTGTTTCTAAAAAATAATCAACTTCATCAAGAAGTATTTGGTCCATATTCATTGGTTGTTCAATGTGCCAATGCCGCTGAGATGTTGGCTGTTGCTCATCAAATCGAAGGTCAGCTTACGGCAACCATCATGGCAACGGATAATGATATCAATAGTCATATCGATATTTTTGATGCTATCGTTGAGAAGTGTGGCAGGATGATTTTGAATGGCGTGCCTACCGGAGTGGAAGTTTGCTTAAGTATGCACCATGGTGGTCCATTCCCTTCCACTACGGATAGTCGATTCACGTCAGTGGGTGCAGATGCGATAAAGCGCTTTGCGCGACCAATGTCTTTTCAGAATTTTGCTGATCATTTTCTTCCCCTTGAATTGCAAAATTCAAATCCATTGGGTATCAATAGAACCATTAATGATGAACTTTCTAAACAAGCTGTTTCTTAATTTAAACATAATCAGATGAAGCAATATGTAATTATAGCACGCGATGGAACCGATACCGATGCCCTCCCACGCAGAATGACTGCCCGTCCGGCGCACCTTGCAGGGGTAAGTGCACTTAAAGCCAACGGACATTATGTTTCTGCCGGCGCCATGTTGGATGACGATGGTAAGATGAAAGGCAGTGTGATGATCCTTCAATTTGAAACAGAAGCCGATTTTCAACAGTGGTATGATAATGAGACTTATATTCAAGAAGGTGTTTGGAAGGAGATTGAAGTGCATCCTTTTAGGGTGGCACAGGTTGACTAGTTGTTAAAATATTTTTTTATTGACGAAGAGTCAAAAAAAATTACACATTCTTTTGCTATTGATTGTATTTTGCATCTAATACAGTCTGATTATGAAAAGTAGGTTCTTTCGTTCGCTTTTTATTGTGATTCTTCTTAGTGCTAGCCACTCCAGTTTTTCTCAACACATTGATTCGATGATGGCAATCTATGCCGATCAATTTCCAACGGAGAAAGTTCATATCCATTTCGATAAATCAATTTACAACAAGGAAGAAACCATTTGGTATAAAGCCTATATACTTTCCGATGCAGGGTTAAGCAATCTGAGTAAAAACTTTTATGTGGAGTGGTACGATACCACGGGCAAGATGATTAAGCAAACGGTTGCGCCATTGTTTCAATCTACTGCAAAAGGGAATTTCGATTTGCCGGCAGACTATACCGGTAATTTCATTCACGTAAAAGCCTATACTCGCTGGATGTTGAATGATGATTCTACGTTCACCTATGAAAGGGATCTTATCATAAACAATAACACGACACCTGCAGTATATAAACCGGTTGTTTACAAAACGCAAGTGTCATTATTCCCAGAGGGTGGATTTTTGATCAACGGAATTAATTCACGTGTTGCATTCAAAGCGGCTAATCAATTTGGTGCTCCTGTTTCAATTAAAGGAGTACTTGTAAATGATAAAAATAAAGTCCTTGATTCTTTAATAGTAAAGCATGATGGCATGGGAAGTTTTTTTCTATTGCCAAAGCTTGGGGAGACCTATCAAATAAAATGGACAGACGAAAAAGGCAAAACGGGCGTTACGCCATTTGAAACACCTAAAGCTGCAGGGGCTTCTATATCCATCAAAACAACTAATGATAAAGCACTCATAAAAGTAGAAAGGACTGCCAATGCTCCTGAAAATCTTAAGAACTTGAATTTGCTAGTTCATATGAATCGAGTGCTGTTTTATAAAATCAGTTTGAATGCAACAGATAAATTTCAGCTCAATGCTGAGATACCGATTGATGAAATGCAAACAGGCATTCTTCAATTTTCCTTATTCACGGCTGACTGGATTCCTGTGTCTGAGCGGATTGTTTTTATAAACAACCGTTTGCATGAATTTAGTGCGAAAATCATTTCGCAGTTAACAACAGAGACTATGCGTGGAAAGAATGTATTTGATATTATGGTGACAGATACTGCGTTTACTAATATGTCTGTTGCTGTAACGGATGCATCTATCGAAACATCATCGGCCTATACTATTTATTCGGATATGATGTTGAGCGGCGACTTAAAAGGGAGAATTAATAATCCTGGTTATTATTTAGCCAGCGATGCAGATAGTGTAACAGCTAGTCTTGATTTGGTTATGCTTACCAATGGATGGAGACGGTATGATTGGGAAAAAATACAAGCTGGAGTAGTGCCAACATTGAAATTTCCTGTTGAGACTGATTTAATGAAAATTACAGGGAAGGTGTATGGCTTAAAATCAATCAGTACATCATCTGATATTTTATTGAACTTAATCATTTCAAAAAAAGACAGCAGCAAGAATTTCCTGTTTGCGCAAGTAGATAAGAATGGTGATTTTGAACAAAAAGGCCTTTTTTTCTACGATACCGCTAGGGTGTTTTATAGTTTTAATAAAAATCCAGCCTTAAATAATTTGGCGCAGATTAAATTTGAAAATGGACTCTTACGTCCTCTGTTTAAACCTATTACCTTTCCTGACTTAAAAAAACCTTCTCTTTTAACCGATAGCATTTCACGGGCAAAGATGAATTATTTTTTAAGTCAGCAAGAAGACTGGAAACGAAAATCATCGTATAAGACACTTCAGGAAGTTATCATTAAAGCAAAGGTTAAGTCAAATGATCAAGTACTGGATGAAAAGTACACTACAGGTTTATTTTCTGGTGGTGATGCCTTTTCGTTTAATTTAATTGATGATCCATTTTCAAAAACAGCCTTTGATATCTTTACTTATTTACAAGGTAAGGTAGCCGGATTATCAATTTCGGGTAGCGGAGCAAATATTACCCTTAGCTGGCGCGGTTCAACACCAGATGTTTTCCTAAATGAGATGAATTCAAGTATTGATGCCGTGCAGTCTATATCGGTTAAGGATATTGCCATGGTGAAAGTATTTAGGCCCCCATTTTTTGGTTCAATGGGTGGAGGAACTGGTGGTGCTATTGCTATTTATACACGTCGTGGAGGAGATGTAAATCAAAGTTCAACAAGCAACCTGGGTATGTTGAATACCATAATTACCGGGTATACTAAGTTCAAAGAATTTTATAATCCTCAATATGAAAATCCGAATGAGCTAGCAGATACGGATATTCGTACAACCCTTTATTGGAATCCATATGTCATCACCAATAAAAAGAGTCCACGTTTTCGTGTTCAATTTTTCAACAACGACATCAGCAAAAAATTCCAAGTTATACTAGAAGGAATTAATGGTGATGGGAAGCTGACTAGGGTAGTTAAAATTCTTGAATAGTTTTAACCTTATTTTGCTAAGATGGTATTAATCAATTCAGCCATGGATGAGGCCCATACTTCATATCCTTTTGTAATAAAGTGAATTCCATCGCCTGAACATAAGGTTAAATCAAGCTCGCCATTTTCTTTAATGAATTTTTTGGCTAGGGGTAGATAAAAAACCTGTTTTGCATCATGCTCTTCTTGAATGATGGACTGTGTTTTTTCATATTTAACTCGTAGCATATCTTCATTCTTCAAGCCTGCAGGTAATGGTCCTACCAATATAATTTTTGTATTTGGCATATTCGTTTTCATCCAATTAATGATCTCGTGTATACCTAGGGCAACTTCTTCGCCAGAGTCATCAGCAAAATTATTTACGCCAATGGTTAATACAACAAGTTTAGGATTTGCTTTAGCATAGCTACCGTGTTGTAGTCTCCATAAAATATGTTGTGTGCGATCTCCAGAAATTCCGGCACATTCCCAGTTGTATTTTTTATATACAGAATCAAACGCAGCAAAACCTGGACTATAGGTAAGGTTAGAACGATGCCCTACAATACCTTGGGTGATGGAGTTACCAATAAATACAATGTCTATATTTTTACTTTCGTCAAGTAGTTTATTGATGTTGTCGTTGTTAGTCCACCAATCTGTCCCTTCTTTCCAACCTGCTCCTGAACGATATTCTGAACCGGGTGTGGGAATGATAGCAAAACTCGTTCTATAGCCAGTGGCTTTTAAAATGAAGTCAACAATTGGTGTTGGATTTGCAAGACTATGTGGGTGATGACCAATGCCGGGTTTATGAATTACCGTAATGTCTCCACCAAGTTCTTTTATCTTTTTTTCAAATGGAGTTGTATTTTCTTCAATAGGCACTACGTTATCTGCATCGCCCACCACATGAAGCATGGGGATGCCAAGTGTTGTAATTTTTTGAGCATGATCGAGAGGGTTTATTGTTGCAACGATCGCTTGTTCTTCTGTTAGACCGAAATCTTTTTTTGCTATTTCCCAATCTGAAGCACTTCCTGGACTTTTCCCTTTTCCACCTGGCCAGCTTTTTAAATCCAATACGGGGGCGTCAGCATAGATGCAGGAAACATTTGAAGGATTTTCTAACGCCCAATTGTATATATACATGCCTCCACGGCTCATTCCTTCTAATGCTACTTTTTTTGCTAGTCCAAATTTTTGGAGGTATGTATAAAAGTTATTCCATATCGAAATGGCTTCTTTATTACCAAACAGTTCTGCTACATCACAGTATACCAAGTGAAATCCTCTTTCAAGCAGCGCTATATCCGTTTGTGGTTCATGTCCCCAGAATCGTGCACGCCAAATCCAAGGTATACCAGCTGCTACTTTTTTTGGTTTGACTATTTTACAGGCACGACCATTGAATGTAAAATCAGCGCATTCAAATCCATGGAAAGATGAAATGATTTTATCTTCTTTGATGTAGTTGAACATATTTTTATTGCTCACGTCTTTTACTATGATGGTTTCATAGAGTCTTTTTGCAATCAACGTTGCCCCAAGAGAAGTAGGGTGAATTTTATCCGAAAAGAGATCTTCTCTGTCTATAAACAATGAATGCAGATCGATCAGCTCAGCTCCTGTTTGAAAGGCTACCTCTTTGGTAAACGGTATTATTTCCTGTGTGATAATGGGTTCATAAATGCTATTGCTGTCTTCTGCAAAGGATGGTAGGGGAAGAAGTAAAATGATTCGTGCACTTGCATTTTGTTTTTTAAATGATTCAATGAGCTCCTTATAATTTGCTTCAAATTCAGCATAGAATGGCCTATTGATCAGTTTACTATCGTTTGTTCCTAGTTTAATGATAACAACATTGGGTTTAAATGCCAAAGCTTCTTGGTATGCAGATTCATTCCAATAGGGTTTATTCCCTTTTTTCAACAAGGTAGCGCCACTCACTCCAAAATTTTTCACGTCGAACCGATCTCCAAGCATCGCTTGCAATTGAACGGGGTATGCATTTTTTTCTCTATTGATGACGGTTGATCCATAGGTAATGCTATTTCCTACGCAGGCAATTCGGGCTTTTTGATCTTGTGTAAATCCAAAAAAAATGGTAATGCAAAGAATAAGGGAGATGAAAATCTGTTTCATGTTATTTTGATAAAATGGTCAATAGCTCGTCTATCTGTAAAAGCAATTTACCTCTTCAGTATGACTTATAAATTTTCTTTGTACATTTTTTATACTGATGTACCTTAACGGTATAAAATACAAACTGATGAAACGGTATCTTCTTTTATATAGCCTCTTATTGATTTCAGTAATGATATGTGCTCAAAAAATAGATCATCGCCTTCAGGTTGAGGTAGAAAACTTAGTTAAAGGGCATCAAGGGGATATTGGAGTTTTCATAAAAGAATTGAAATCTGGTAAAACAGTTGCCGTTAATGAAAAGACACCCTTCCCCTCAGCTAGCATCGTAAAGGTGCCGATCTTGATTGGAATTATGAATAAGATCAATAACAAGGAGTTGGATTATCATCAAAAGTTAACTTGGTATGATACGTTGAATTATGATCCGGGTGTAGATATTGTGGCCTACTTGAAACCCGAAACACAAATTGAACTTAGTAAGGTGATGATGTTGATGATCACCATATCAGACAATACAGCTAGTTTATGGTTGCAGCGTGTTGCCGGAACCGGCACGGTGATTAATGCATTATTAGATAGCTTAGGATATATCCATACAAGAGTGAATAGCCGAACACCGGGACGGGAAGCGAATAGGACTGAATATGGTTGGGGAGAAACTACACCAATTGAAATGGCTCAGATATATGAAGACATCGTTAATGGAAAGATCATCAGCCAGGAGGTATGTAATCGTATGCTTCGTATCCTGGGCCGACAATATTGGGACGGAGAAGCACTATCGTCCATTCCTCCTGATATTTATGTTGCTGCAAAAAGTGGCGCTGTTGATGCAAGCAGAAGTGAAGTGCTTTATGTTAAGGGAAAGCGCCCTTATATCTTGAGCATATTTACAAAAAATAACAAAGACAAAAGTTGGGAAGATGCAAATGAAGCTTGGGAGCTTACTCGCTCATTGTCTAAGTTAGTATGGGACTATTATAACAAGTGATTTGAATTACTAGTTAGAGTTTAATGAACATCGCTAGATTAATTACTCTGCCATCAAAGTAGGTACTAGAAAAAAAGAATTAAATAGCGTTGAATCATTGCTTTTCTTGTATCAAATAAAATTAGATGTTTTATTTTCACTAATCATTCAGAAATACAGGGTATAATTATGAAGTATGTTAAACTTTTTATTGCAGTAACAATTCTCCTCATAGGGTGTAGTCAAAACGAGTCTGCGGAAAAGATATACATCAATGCGAAAATCTGGACTGGCGATAGTGTAAATCCTTCTGCTACTGTCTTGGCCATCAAAGACAATAAAATAATCTATGTAGGAAATGAAATAGGGAGGCTTGACACTTCTTCTGCCGAAGTAATCGATTTGCACGGAAAGATGATGGTGCCCGGATTCATGGATAACCATACTCATTTTTTATTGGGAGGATATGGATTGGCGAGTGTACAGTTGAAGGAGGCCAAAACGAAACAAGATTTTATCAATACCATAAAAGCATATTGTGTAGCGCATCCTGGCAATAGTTGGATTCAAGGTGGTGACTGGGATCATGAGAATTGGGGTGGTGAGCTGCCACAAAAAGAATGGATCGATTCCGTTACCGGGGATCATCCTCTTTTTGTTCAACGCTATGATGGGCATATGGCTTTTGCGAATTCAAAAGCACTCTCATTAGCGAATATAAGTTCAACATCTTCCGTGCCGCCAGGGGGGATTATGATAAAAAGTAAAAATGGCGAACCAAGTGGGGTATTTAAAGATGAAGCCATGCCTATGGTAAGCAAGGCTATACCTGATCCTACTCAAACACAATTGGACGAATACCTTGCCCGTGCTGGTCAACATGCCATAGAACATGGCGTTACTAAAGTGGTTGACATGAGTATTTATGGAGGATGGGCAGAACTTCAAACTTACCGTAAAGCGTACTCCGACAATAAATTGCCTCTTCGCATCTATTCGTTTGTGCCACTGACTAAGTGGGCTAGCTTGGATTCTTTTGTGAAAAAAAATGGAAAGGGTGATGATATGTTGCATTGGGGTGGTGTGAAAGGATTTGTTGATGGATCACTTGGGTCAACAACCGCTTGGTTTTATCAACCCTATGTAGATGACCCAAGTACAACAGGATTAAATATAACGGATACACTGTTGCTGAAGCAATGGGTGCTTGCAGCAGATAAGGCAGGACTTCAAGTCGCTGTGCATGCCATTGGGGATCGTGCGAATGATTTTATTTTGTCTGTGTATGATGAGGCGAATAAAGTGAATGGATCGAACGATCGTCGATTTAGGGTGGAGCATGCTCAGCACTTAACACAGGATGCTATTACACGTTTTCATGAATTGAATGTTATAGCATCGATGCATCCTTATCATCTTGTTGATGATGGGAATTGGGCTGCAAAAAGATTAGATAGTGCGCGACTCAGAGGGACTTATGCATTCAAGCGCATGTTGAATGAAGGGGTG
>CAMCBE010000043.1 GCA_945872805.1 Chitinophaga pinensis
ACTGTGAAAATGCAATGGCCAGTGCAAGTGAGCCACTTCCTTCCTTTCCTAAAAACAACAGGGCATGACTTAATCTATTATGAGAAACTAGTTGAACTAATTTCTCCTTGATAGAAACTTGACCGGCTATTTCGGAGAATTGCATTTCACGAAAGTACAATGCAAATGGGAATAGTAGAGGGGGGAAGAGAACTTTAAACTTTTTGGTTTTTCGCTGAGCGCTGGACGCTGGGCGCTGAACGCTTTACGCTGAAGGCTAAGCGCTTGGGTTGGAAGTTATGGGTTAGGAGTTAACAGCCGATCGCTTTTAACTCTTGCCTCTTGCCTATTGCCTATTGCCTCACTATGTGTTGGGAGTTCGGGGTTGGGGGGTTAACAGCCGATCGCTTTTAACTCTTGCCTATTGCCTATTGCCTATTGCCTATTGCCTCACTATGTGTTGGGAGTTCAGGGTTGGGGGTTGAACTCTTGCCTATTCCCTATTGCCTCAAGCCTATTGCCTCAAGCCTTGCAAAGCCTACTTAAGGTACCCCGCAATTTCAGCACCAGTCGGACTCACCTTGCTTGGGAAAACAGCAAGTAATTTTCCGTTTTCATCAAGTAGGAACTTGGTGAAGTTCCAATTGATTTCACCGTCCATAGCACCGTTTTCGGTTTTTGAAGTGAGCCACTTGAATAAAGGATGAATATCTCCGCCCTTAACAGAAACTTTTTCTGCCATCGGGAAGCTTACGCCATAATTTTTACTACAAAAGGATTTGATTTCTGAATTTGATCCAGGTTCTTGTCCGCCGAAGTTATTTGCAGGAAAGCCGACAATGACTAATTTTTGTTTATTGGCTTCAAATAATTTTTCTAATTCTGCATATTGAGGTGTATATCCACATTGAGAGGCCGTATTGACGATGAGTATTTTCTTTCCTTTGAATGCTGAAAAATCAATAGTGCCTCCGTCGATAGCTGATACCTTGAATGAGTGAATTGATTTAGGGCCTAACGCAAAAATTGAAAATGCTATAAGTATCATTTTTGTCATAAAATTATTTTTGAATGTTAAGATAACACTTTGCAGGGAATAAAGTTCATTGGCCGCTGGACGCTTTACGCTGGACGCTTTACGCTTTACGCTGGACGCTTTACGCTTTACGCTGAACGTTAATTATTTAATTGCATGGTCATTAAATAGAGATAATTGAAAAAGATAAAATCGATAGAGCCTCTAGCGTTAAGCGCTAAGCGTCCAGCGCCAAGCGCTAAGCGTCCAGCGTCCAGCGTCCAGCGTCCAGCGTCCAGCGTTCAGCGCCAAGCGTCCCCTAGATCGTATACGCCAACCCACAAATACCCACTGATTTTGCACCGTATTTTAGTAATACGCTTGCGCAGGCTTCAGTTGATGCCCCAGTGGTGATTACATCATCTATGATTACAATGTTTTTATCTAGTATTTCGCTTTGGTTGGAAATGTTAAAAATATCCTCCACATTCTCCCATCTTTCAATTCTTGATTTTTTTGTTTGGGTCGAGGTGTTTATTTCACGGGTGATTAAGGTGTCATAATAATTTAATAAGGTCGTTTTTTTTATTCCAGCACAAAGCAACGAGGCTTGGTTATACCCTCGGGAATATTCTTTTTTATAATGCAGTGGCATGGGAAGGCAGAAGTCTATTTCATTCTTTTTGAATATTGGGTGTAATTTGTTTCCCATCAGTTCACCCATAAAAACTCCAAGTTCTTCTTGCCCGCGGTATTTGATGTGGTGGATGATATGCTGAATTGGACTATCTATTTTATAATAGAGTGTGCTACACGCGAATTTAATGTTGGTTCTCCCCCAAAATAGTTTTTCAACAGGATTGTTTTCTATACGTTCAAATCCAGTATAGGGAAGGTTGTGATGGCAATCCATGCAAATCATTTCTCCTTCATTGATGTGCTGGGTATTACATCCCGGACAAATGGAAGGGAAGAATAGGTTGGATAGGCTGGAGAGGAAATTCATAAAGGGGATAGGCAATAGGAGAGAGGTAATAGGGGAAAGGCAATAGGAAAAAGTGGAAAGGCAATAGTAAAAAGTGGAGAGGCAATAGTAAAGAGGCAATAGTATTTTCAATTTTTGGGACTAAGATTATTTGAAAGGCTTTTAATTATTGAAAACAATATTTTATCTATCTCATCAGATTGTTTTAGAAGTATTATTGTTTCAGGGTCATCTATATAGCCAAGTTCTTTGGCAATTTCAATTTGTGTTTCAAGTTCATAGAGTGATCCTTTTGAGATTTGCAAGAATCGTATATAATCTTTGGTAGAATTTCTTCCATATCCTTCAGCTATATTTGATGGAATCGAAATTGAGCATTTTCGAATTTGGTTTACCAAACAAAATTTTTCATCTGGTGGAAATTTTTTCAACGATTTATAGACAAGTAGGACAAGCTCTTTGGATTTTTGCCAAACAATTAAATCACGAAATGAACTAATTGATTTCATTTCACAATGATAGTTATAGTAGTATCTGATGAAAAGAGAAAATCATCAAATCGTAATGTGTATTTACTCTTGCCTCGCTATGTGTTGGGAGTTCGGAGTTGGGGGGTTGTTCGCTCAGCGCTGAACGCTTCCACTCTTGCCTATTGCCTCCCTCCTCTCTCCTCTTGCCTCATTACTATTGCCTCATTACTCTTGTCTCTCTATGTGTTGGGAGTTCGGAGTTGGCTGTTGAACGCTGAACGCCTTTTACTATTGCCTATTGCCTCTCTACTCTTGCCTCCAATTACTGAAATATCGTCTTATACACCTCCTCAATCAACGCTACAGAAACTATCTTGATGCCAAGGGATTTGTTTTCGTTTCTTCTGTTGTATTTGCTGACTACAATTTTTTCGAATCCAAGTTTTTCCGCTTCAGATATGCGTTGATCAATTCTATTCACTGCACGAATCTCTCCACTTAAGCCGATCTCGCCAGCGAAACAAATTTTTTGCGACAGCGGAACATCTTCATATGAACTGAGTAGTGCAAATACCATGGCTAGGTCTATAGCAGGGTCCTCAATTTTTAAACCACCTGCAATATTGACAAAGACATCTTTTGTTCCGAAATGAAAGCCACCTCTTTTTTCCAAGACTGCAAGAAGCAATTGTAATCTTCTTAAATCAAACCCACTGGCTGTACGTTGTGGTGTGCCATAGACTGACGGTGTAACTAATGCCTGGACTTCAACAAGCAATGGCCTTAGTCCTTCCATCGTTGCCCCAATTGCAATACCACTTAGTTGTTCTTCCTTTTGGTTTATTAATATGTCCGATGGATTGGTTACTGGTTTCATGCCTACTCCAGTCATTTCATAAATCCCCAGTTCTGCCGTAGAGCCGAAACGATTTTTTGTAGTGCGTAATATTCTATACGCATAATGTTGATCTCCTTCGAATTGAAGAACAGTATCCACCATGTGTTCTAATAGTTTTGGTCCTGCAATGCTACCATCTTTAGTGATATGTCCAATTAAAAAAACAGGTGTCTGTGTTTCTTTAGCAAAGCGTTGAAACTCTGCAGTGCATTCACGTATCTGAGAAATGGTACCTGGTGATGAATCTATATAAGGGGATTGTAATGTTTGAATTGAATCCACAATCACAAGTTGTGGTTTTATTTTTTTTATTTCTTGAAAGATTGTTTGTGTTGAAGTTTCGGTGAGTAAATAAAATGCATCGTGGCTTACATTAATTCTATTCGCGCGCATTTTTATTTGTTGTTCACTTTCTTCACCACTTATATATAATACACGGAGTTCATGCATCATCAATGCGTCTTGCAAAAACAAGGTTGATTTCCCAATGCCAGGTTCACCTGCAACAAGCACTAAACTTCCAGGAACGATTCCTCCACCTAGAACGCGATTTAGTTCATCATCTTTTGTAATGATTCGTTCATGTTCATTTGCTTCAACATCATTCAGCTCAATGCTTTTTGAATTTGTAGATCTAGTTTCTTTCCAACTTTGTTTTGCAGGTGATGATTCTTTATGAATAATTTCTTCTGTGAATGTATTCCATTCATTGCATGCCGGACATTTACCTGCCCACTTTGCAGATTCATATCCGCAACTTTTGCAGAAGAATGCTTTTTTAATTTTGCTCATGTTTTAATAGTTGATAGATAGAGAGGCAAGGAGGCAATAGGCAGTAGTGGTTATGAGACGTTGATACTGTTTTATTTTTTCACTCTAACATTTCGTGCTATAATTTTTCAGCACTGTAAAATTTAATTACTATTGCCTCTTTCCTCCTTGCCTCTTTCCTCCTTCTTCCTTGCCTCTTTTAAAAACCAAAGGGCCGGTAGAAACCAGCCCTTTAGTACTTACTAACCCATTAAATTCTAACACTAAATTACAAATTGCTCCCACATTACAAAATTAATTTTTGGGGTTGTGCACAAGTTTTTTTTTGTCACTGAAACACATTCGTTGGGTTATTTTTGAGTCGAAAGCATGTACAACTGTATGATAATCATATTTTTATGAAAATAAGTCTTGTACGACTTACGTTGCTCCAACCAGTTCATTTTTTAATGATAATCAGGCATTTGAAGTATTTTTTCAATTCTCGATCATAATAATGAAAACCGCCGGATTTCTGTATTGATGTTAACAGATACGCGACAGATATACACATACTGGACGGTCTTCAAACATATTACATATTTCTATATATGTCTTATAGTTGTTTTGTGACTAAAGAAAGAGGTATTTGTTTAATTAAAGTCAATTATTTAATGAAATTTATTAATCAAAACACCTTTATTGGTAAGAGAATTGACTTATCCCTTTTCCTACGTCATTATTTTGTCATTTTTCAAAATATATTTTTCTTTTCATATAAAGTTTTTGTTAAATTTGTTTTAAGACAAAACTGTTTTTTTACAAAAAATTAACAAGCATGAGAAAAAAATTTCTGTGGAGTTTACTTGCAACGTGCCTACTCATTGGTACTGCAGTAGCCCAAAACGTTACCGTAAATGGTAAAGTTCTTGATGAAAAAGGAGCTCCGGTAGCAGGTGCTTCTGTTATTGTAAAGGGTACCAAAAATGGTACTACTGCAAACTCACTTGGTGCCTTCACGCTTTCAGCGCCTACAGGTTCTACGTTAGTAGTATCTGCGTTGAGCTTTGAACCACAACAAGTGAAAGCAGCAGCAAACCTTACTGTTAAACTTGCCATCGACACCAAAGCATTAGGTGAGGTGGTTGTAACAGGAGTGGGTGTTGCTAGGGATAAGAGAACCATTGGTATTGACCTTGCAACGGTTTCTGCAAAAGATATTCCTAAAAGTGCAACAGCTTCTATCGAACAAGCCTTACAAGGTAAAATTGCTGGAGCTCAAATCTTGATCAACAGTGGTGCACCAGGTTCTGGTGCTGATATCGTTCTAAGAAGTTATAACTCATTAGCCGGTTCTTACCCACTTATTTTGCTAGACGGAATTCAAGTGTATGATCTTTATTCTTTAGACTTGAGTAACGTTGATCGTGTTGAGGTAATCAAAGGTGCTGCCGGTGGTACACTATATGGTGCACAAGGTGGTAACGGTGTAATCCAAATCTTTACCAAAAAAGGTTCTAGAAATGGTGGAAAGCCAACCATTACGTTTGCATCCAAGTACACTTCAGACAACATCATAAA
Organism: Chitinophaga pinensis; assembly: GCA_945872805.1. Classification (GTDB taxonomy): domain Bacteria; phylum Bacteroidota; class Bacteroidia; order Chitinophagales; family Chitinophagaceae; genus Pollutibacter. The sequence continues at coordinate 5,679 of CAMCBE010000043.1, forward strand.
AGGTGGATGGCCGTTGGTGAATAAATACCATCACTACCAGACAGATGGTAACGGATTTATTACTGATAACGCTGGAGATCCAGTTGCCCCAGATGAAACAGGTCTTTGGCCTCAGCCAAGTTTTGATAACCTTGATTTAACTACTCAGAACAACAAGGTGTTTAAAGAAAAAACATATGATCACCTTAGTCAAGCATTCGATCAAGCATTTTCTTCAAACAGCAACATCTCTATAAGTGGCGGTGCTGAAAAGTTTGATTATGCGTTAACAGGAAGTTTTTTCAAACAAAAGAATACCGTACGTAATTATTTTGATAGAACAAACATAACTGCCAACCTTGGTATTGAATTGGCTAAGGGGTTAAGCTTACGTTCAAATACTCAATTGATTTTACAAGGAGATGATTTATTGAATGGTGATCGCTTTAACGTGATTCAATCTGAAAATTATTTCAACTTTGACGATAAGTATCAAGGGTATTTCCCAACTACGTTAATCAAAGAAGCCGGACAACGTAATCCATTATCTGAATTTCAGTTTCACGAGCGTTACTCAAAAACAAACCGAGTTGTTCAAGGAGTGAATTTGAATTACAAATTAAATAAGTTTGTTGAATTGGACTATAAGTATGGTCTTGATATTTGGAATATAGAAGGATATGATTATTATAAAAACCAATCAGCTGTTCCTCAGAATGTTGAGCATCAACAATATTATGGTCAACCAAAAGGATCTGTATATGCCGATTACGGCAGAAGCACTTACCAAAACTCTTTGGCTAGTTTGATTGTAAAAACAGATTTCGAAAAAGACTTTAAATTGAATGTTCCAATAACTACAGTAACACAAGTTTCTTACGATTGGAGAAAAGACAAGCGTCATAATTTCTGGTTGTATGGAACAGAATTACCTGCTTTCCCTCCTGTAAGTATTGCGAATACAAACAATAGAACAGGTAGTGAAGGTGCGTATGAATTCGTTACATATGGTGCTATGGTTAACCAAATGATTGACTGGGGTAAATTGACAGGTATTGGATTTACATACAGATCTGACTACTCTTCAGCGTTTGGACAAGGTAGTACTCCGTTCAACTTCCCTAGAGGTAACGTTTACTTCCGCTTATCAGAATTATTTAAGTCAAACTTGATTTCTGAATTGAAAGTACGTGGTGCTTATGGTGAGGCGGGTGTTCAGCCAGGTGCTTACCAAAGACAAAGTACAGTTTCCTCAGCTAACTATGCTGGAACAGGTGTTATCCTCCAAATCCCAGGAACATTAAATAACCCAGCATTGAAGGTTCAGGTTACTACCGAGCTTGAAATTGGATCTGATATCGTAGCTACACCAAAAATTTCTGAACAATGGTTGAGAAGAATTGCTGTAACATACAATTACTATAAAAGAGAAAGCAAAAATGTTATCGATGCTGCACCCGCTCCAATTTCATTTGGTGCAGGTGGACAAGTTGATAACGTTGTTAATTTGAAATCAAATGGTATGGAGCTTTCGATTGATATCGCTGCTTTCAAATCAAGGAATTTCGGATGGAACTTTGGATATCGATTCTCTAACCCTAAAACACAAGTGGTTTCAACATACTTGGGTAAGCCTGTAATCAAAGGAAACTATGCCTTGAGAGAAGGTCAAAACCTTGGTGTATTTTGGGGTCAACGTGTGTTAACTAGTTTAGACGAGGTAAACGCATCAGGAGATCCTTATTTCGAGAATAAAGCGGACTATGCAATTTCTAGCGATGGCACCGTTGTAAATGTTAATACTGGTAAAGCTCAATTGGCTTCTTCTAATGATAAAGGTTTAATGGGTGATCCAAATCCTAAAACCATCATGAACTTTATCAACAGCTTCACCATTAAGAATAACCTTACTCTTTCATTCCAAGTGGATTGGATGAATGGTAACTATCTCTACAATCAAACTGATCAGTGGTTATACCGTGATCGTCGTTCTGCTGATTTTGATAAGCCAGTTTCTTGGGCCGGTCAGCCAGCAGGAGCGTATCCTTTATACTACAACAGCATGTATAACTCTGTTGAGCCAGTATCTTGGTTTGTTGAAGATGGTTCTTTTGTAAGATTGAGAGACGTTTCATTGAGCTATACAGTGAATAAGATTCCTGGATTGCAAAATGTTGTGAAATCTGCTACGTTCACTGTATCTGGAAGAAATCTTTGGACCAAAACCAATTATACTGGTTTAGATCCTGAAGCTGTTTCAACTGGTGCAGTAAGTAGAGGTTTGGATGCTTTTTCTTTCCCTAACCTTAAGTCGATTCAAGTTGGCTTGAATGTTACTTTCTAAACACAATAAAAATGATTTTTATGAAGAATAAATTTATTGTCCTTTTATCATTATCACTTTTTTTGCTCATCTCGGCATGTAGCAAAAAGGACTTGGATCTAAGTGATCCAGTGAGTCCAACAACTTCATCAATTAACACTGAATCAGGAATTTTCCCTTTCGCTTTGGGTATGTGGGGTAAATTTGCAGGTCCAGATTATATCGTAGCCGCGAATTACCACTCTATTATGGGAGACGAGTGTTTCGTTCCATGGGGTAACTATGGTTGGAGATGGGGAAGTCAGGTGTATAAGATCACTTTGCCTGATGGAACAGTAGTAGATAATCCAATCGGTCCTGCTCAAAAGACTCAATTGCAAAATACAAACAGCCGCGAAGCCGGTGAATTAAATGCATTTAAGTATGAGTGGCAAGCTATGTATTATACCCTCGCTGAAGCAAACTTATTGATTGAATATGCTAAGAATCCTTCATTTACCTTCAGTGGTGATGCCGATACAAAGCAAAAAGTATTGCAAGCGTTTGGTTATTTTTGGAGAGGTTGGGCTTATTCTAGGGTTGGTTCTATGTATGTAGCTGGTCTTATCAATAACTTTTCAGGAGCGTCAAACTTCGTATCAGCTGATTATGTATCTAACGCTGATGTAATTAGAGAAGCTAATGCAAATTTGGATACAGCTGCTACACTTCTTTCTAGCATCTCGCTTAACGATACCTATACTCAAATGCTTGATGGTACGTCAGGTCTGTCAATTGTTCCAGCTTTTTGTAATACGAAAGGATTGATGACACCTGACAACTGGAAGAGATTGTGTTGGAGTATGAAAGCAAGAAATCTCTTGGTTAATACCAAGACAAAAAATGCAAATGATGCATTTTGGAATGAAGTAGCTTCACTTGCTTCTCAAGGTCTTCAAGAAGGTGATGTATCTTTCACAGTAGGATACACTTCTGACTTCACCAACGATATCGCTGGTGGCTTTTGGAGTTCATCATTGATGTTGAGTGATGCTTTTGGTTGGTTATTTGCAACTGAAAGGTTATACCAAGAGTACCAAGAAGAGGATGAGCGCAAAGCTCGTAATTGGGATATCTATCCAGGGGGTATCAATATTATGAATCCACGTAGTAGAGGTATTCAATATGGTAGCACATTCTATGCAATCGCAGCTGAATATGGCGGTGATTATACTTCAGATGACGCTTCTGTAAATGTTCAACAATACATTACCCCTTCTTACGAAGAAAATGAGTTGATGATTGCTGAAGCTAAAATCAATACAGGAAGTATTGATGAAGGTTTAGCTCACGTAGATAATGCAAGAGCAGTACAATCAGCTGGTTTAGACCCAGTTAGTGGTGCTGGGTTGACTGCTGATGAAGCTAAAGAGCAATTACGTAGCGAAAGAAGGGTTGGTTTATTCCTTCGTGGTCTATCTTTTTATGATGCACGTAGATGGAATGTAACCGCTCCAGTTTCTGAAGGCGGTGGAAGGGCTAATGCGAATGTATTAGTTCCAAATGGTTTCGGTAATCCAGCTCTTGATGAGCCTGCTGTTCTTCCATGTTTCATGGAGTACAACTACATGGATTATTGGGATGTTCCGTTGAATGAGTTGGATTTCAACAAACCTTCAGCTACATCAGTACCAGTAAAACAATAATCATCTACAAATTGAATTAGTTCAATTTAATGATATACTCGAGAGAGCCACTGCAACGTGGCTCTTTCTTTTTTTAGGATACTTTAAGTGATTAGAGATTAGTGGATAGTTGTTAGGAGTTAGTCAAACTTCTATTTGGTACACCTATCATTTGGATATGTGCCGAATATATTAATCTATTAGCATTCAAGCATATAGATACTGCTCAAAATAGGTTAAATAGGTTATTCTAATCAATTAGGCGTTGATTAAAGATCAGTAACTAGCTAAATAAATATAGGGAATTGATTGAATGAACTAAAGCCTTATCTCTTCTTGGTTTGCATCGAAGAAATGAAATTCAGTGAGGTGATAATTGTTATTAGCGCTTACGTTAACCTTTAGTTTGTATTTCCATGACCATTTACGTCTAATGGAAATGATTCCTTTTGTGAGGTATGCAAATAATATTGGATG